>DASXWI010000055.1:0-10471 GCA_036503755.1 Saprospiraceae bacterium
TGCAGAGCAAAGGAGAAATCTTTCCACCTTCGACCTCCTTGACGGTAATAGCGAGATACGGATCATCTGGAATCGAACTGATCGAATAAGACCTGCGCAGCTCTTTTTCCCCTTCCATCCATTTAACGGTGATATACTGACCTGGTTTATAATGAAACTGTTCCCGTAGTGAATCAGGATATTCAAAAAGGATAGAGACTGCCTCTTCGGTTTCCTTTTTGACTTCTTTGATCACCATGGATATAAAATCTCCGCTCATCGGTATAGGTTGATTGACTAAATTTGAAAGGCAAAGATAACAGCTTATGAAGTTCAGTGATTCCAAGTATCTGGCAGCTTACCTGATGCCGATAGCCTGCTTCGCCGGACTATATTTTGGGGGATGGGCTGCTCCTGGTGCATTTTACATTGGTTTTCTGATCGTTCCTATACTGGAATTGTTCGTACCAGCAGCGCCTCGCCTGGAGGAGGAGGCCATTTTACAGCAAAAATCAAAGGTTCCCTTTTTCGATTATCTGCTTTATCTGAATGTACCCTTTCTGTATATCAATGCTCTTTATTTCGTCTGGATCCTTGGAAACCGCGAAATGACGACGTTTGAAGTCTCCTTTTCTGTGATCAATGTTGGAATTTTAATGGGGGTTTGTGGAATCAATGTAGCCCATGAACTCGGTCATAGGGAAGGTCAATTTGACCGTTGGATGGCACGACTGCTGCTTATTCCGGTATTATATTCTCATTTTACGCTTGAACACAATTATGGCCATCATCTAAAAGTGGCTACCCCCGAAGATCCTGCCACGGCCAGGAAGAATGAACCGGTTTACTTCTTTTTTGTCAGAAGTATTCTCCAAGGCTATCTCAATGCCTGGAAAATCGGTTTCAAACGCCTTGACGTACAAGGAAAATCAAAATGGATGCATGAGATTTTATGGTCCCATATTGCCCAATTGACATTTCTCACAGGAGTGGTTATGATAGCAGGTTGGAGTAACCTGTTACTTTATCTAATAGCTGCCCTGATAGGCATCATAGCGCTGGAAAGCGTCAATTACATTGAACATTATGGCCTGGTCCGGAAAAGAATGGCCTCCGGGAGGTATGAACCCTTGACTGAAATCCATTCCTGGAACTCTAATCATGAACTGGGGAGAATAATGCTTTTTGAATTGGTCAGACATGCGGATCATCACTATCAAACCTCAAGGAAATACCAAGCCTTGAGACATCTTGAACATAGTCCCCAACTACCTTTCGGGTACCCAATGTCCATTATTTTAGCCTTGATCCCACCGCTTTGGTTTATGATCATGAATCCAAGAGTTAAAATGGCACAGGGCGATTGAGCTAAATCTGTCCTATTTTAGCGCCCGAATTATAATCTGCTACGATTTGCCAACACTTTCGATCGTCATCCCTGCCTACAATGAAGAAAGGACCATTCACCTGATCCTTGATAAAGTCAGAATGGTTGCTCTACCCTCAGGTTGGGAGAAAGAAGTCATTATTGTAAATGATTGTTCTAAAGACAATACTGAAGGAGCGATCAAAAAATATCAGCTAGCCCATCCGCATTTTGGGATGCGTTATATAGCTCACGAAGTCAACAAAGGCAAAGGAGCGGCATTGCATACCGGTATCCGTTTTGCTGCAGGCGAATACACCATCATTCAGGATGCGGATCTTGAATATGACCCGGAAGAATACAATATGCTGCTTTCCCCGGTGATCAAAGGTTTTGCAGATGTTGTATATGGTAGTCGGTTTATGGGTGGCAAACCTCATCGCATTTTATTCTTCTGGCATTCTTTAGGCAATAAATTTCTGACCAATATCTCCAACGTTTTCACCAATCTCAATTTAACGGATATGGAGACCTGTTATAAATTATTCAGGTCAGATATTATCAAGAGTATTCCCTTAAAAGAAAATCGCTTTGGATTTGAACCCGAGGTCACTGCGAAAATTTCACGTGTAGAAGGTGTGCGGATTTATGAAGTCGGTATTTCCTATTATGGCAGGACTTATGCTGAAGGAAAGAAGATTGGTTGGAGGGATGGATTCCGTGCGATCTATTGCATCCTCAAGTATAATATCTGGGCGAAATAATAATACATGAATTTTTTGACTCCTTTTCAACTTGAAGCTTGTGTGGTTTCGCTTTCACAAGCCAAGGAAGCGGAGCAAAAAGGAGCTCATCGTGTAGAGTTGTGCGCACGTTTGGAAACAGAAGGAATGACACCTGCGTTTTCACTTGTCAAATCACTTATTGAGCAATTACATATTCCGGTCAGAGTGATGATTCGCGCTACAGAATCAGGCTATGAGGCTCATCCATCTGTCTTGAAGGAAATGATTGATTCGATTACAACATTAAAGCAATTGCCTGTTGATGGCTTTGTTTTTGGTGTGATGAAAGATAATCGGGTTGATCGGGCAGCTATGACGATATTATTAGATCATGCTGCACCATTTCCTGTGACCTTTCATAAAGCAATTGATACATCTGATGATATCATGGATGATTTGAAATGGTTAAATCATCAAACACTTGTTGATACTATACTGACCTCCGGAGGTGCGATAAAAGCAATTGATGGAATTGAAAAAATTCTGGAAATGAAATCTCAATTTCATGGGCAGATTATGGCTGCAGGAAAAATCACATCAGATGTGTTGCCAACATTACATGAAACACTTCAGTTGACGTGGTATCATGGGCGGTCAATTGTTTAACACAATCAGCTAGTTCAAGTCTCCCGACTTGAACGGGCAGGCTTGAAAAAGTGTTGTTCTAAACTGCCACACGGAATCCGCCTTCAGCCACCGCAGGTGCAAGCTGGGGTAGTGACTGGAAAACGAATCCTTCTGAAGTAAAATGTTCTAATACTTGAGGCAAAGCAAATCGAAGATTGGCTTCAGCTTTGAGGCTGTCATGAAAAACTACGATAGATCCAGGAGCTGCATGCTGAATGACATTCTGTGCACAAACTTCAGGTTTGATATCCTTGTCGAAGTCCCCGCTCAGAACATCCCACATCACAATCCGATAGTGGCGTTGCAGGAAATTAACCTGGCTTGGTTTCATTTTTCCGTATGGAGGCCTGAAAAGCCCTGAATGTACCATCCGTGCACAATGACGGATATTATGGAAATAGGAGATATTTTCGGTCGCCCAGCCGGAAAGATGGTTGTACGTATGGTTACCTACGGAATGGCCTTCTTCCATCACCCTTTCAAATACCTCAGGATATTTTCTGACATTGTCTCCAACACAGAAGAAAGTTGCCTTGGCATTGTACTGAGCTAGCGTATCAAGGACCCAAGGGGTTACTTCCGGTATCGGACCATCATCAAAAGTGAGATATATCACTTTCTGATTACCAGTCATTTTCCAGATCAGGCCCGGGAAGAGCGCCTGAACATATTGAGGAGTGTGGACTAAGTACATGCTTTGGGATAGGTGCTGGGGAGGGATGGTGGAATGGCTATCTTTGCCGGAATTGAGTTTAAAGAGCGATTACTAAATGTTTTCTAAACGTAAAAGGTTACAAAGACGCTGCATTTATCATTGAAAAACAGTCATTTTTAACCTAAACCCACTGATTTTCAAAAATCGAGTGCGAAATTAAGAAGGAATTATGAATAGATTGAGGTTTGCTCCCAGCCCAACCGGTGCCCTCCACATCGGGGGAATCAGGACGGCGCTGTATAATTATCTCCTCGCCAGGCAAAATGGCGGCCGGTTTATTCTCCGGATTGAGGATACAGACCAAACCAGGTATGTCCCGGGAGCCGAAGAATATATTCTGCGGTCACTTGATTGGCTAGGACTTACCCCGGATGAAGGACCAGCCCAGGGAGGACCTTTTGCCCCATACCGACAGTCCGATCGTATGGATCTCTATAAGGAATATGCCCTCAACCTGGTGCAGAAAGGAAAAGCGTATTACGCCTGGGATACACCTGAGGAACTGGAAAGTATGCGTCAACGACTTACCGATCGAGGTATTCCGACTCCAAAATATGATGCTGCCGTCAGAGGCGAAATGAAAAACAGCTTGAATGCTACAGCTGAAACTACACTTCAAATGCTCGAAAAAGGAGTTCCTTATACGATTCGTTTGAAAGTTGAACCTAATCAAACCATAACCATAAAGGATAAAATCAGGGGTGAGGTTGAATTTGACAGTACGGAGCTCGATGACAAAGTATTATTGAAAGCAGATGGGTATCCAACGTATCATCTTGCCAATGTGGTAGATGATCACCTGATGGATGTCACTGATGTGATCAGAGGAGAAGAATGGCTACCCAGTACTGCGCACCATGTGCTTCTATACCGTGCCTTCGGATGGGAAGACACTATGCCAACATTTTCGCATCTACCATTAATTCTAAAACCGGATGGTCATGGTAAGTTGAGCAAACGTGATGGACAGAAATTTGGATTCCCTGTATTTCCACTCGCATGGCCATCTGATGATCCTGAATCTGCAATAGAAGGATTCGATAGTTATGGTTTTGAACCAGAAGCGGTAATCAACTTTCTTGCTTTCCTTGGATGGAATCCCGGTACTGAACAAGAAATTTTCAGCCTTGGCGAATTGATCAAAGCTTTCGATCCTGAACGTATACACAAAGGTGGAGCACGATTTGATTATGATAAAGCCTTATGGTTTAATCAGCAATATGTTCAGAAGTTGACCTTCAAAGATGCTGAAAGCAGGCTTCGCCAGTATGGATCGGAAGAAGGATATAATCTTGAATCTTCAAACCTGGAATCTGTTTTCAACCTGATGAAAGCACGTGTGCATAGGTTGTCTGAAATTATTCCACAGGGTTATTATTTCTTTTCTGACCAACTTGCCTTTGATGATGCGGAGATTAATAAAAAATGGCTGCCCGAAATCGGACCCGTGATCAGCAAGATTTCAGAAAACATTCAATCCCTTGAAACATTTAATCATGAAACTGCCGGTGCTGCCGCAAAAGAGATCATCCAGGGCAGCGGCATCAAAATGGGTGTGATCATGCCCTTGCTTCGTGCAGCCTTAACAGGAACAACCAATGGCCCTGATGTATTTGCTATAGCAGAAGTTTTAGGAAAAGAAAAAACAATTGCAAGACTAAAACAGTTTGCTAAGAGAGGATAACCTTCAATTGAAAATGTATATGACTATGCCTCGGAAAAAAAAGAAAGAAGCAAAACCTAAACCAGGAAAATCGGCATTTCACGAAGGGCTGGAAGGATTTGATATCAAGGTCAATTCTTTCGGGCAGATGGAATCCACTTTTGAAATTGATAAGCTCAATGAGTTTCTGAACCAGGAGAAAATAAAGGCTGAGGATAAGGCGAAGGCTGAGGATGAGGATGAGGATGAGGATAAAAAAAAGCCCGGATGAAAACATCCGGGCTTTTTTATTTTAGGAATTGAAATTATTGCAATCCTAATTTTGCTTTTACAAGACTGGTCACGTTTGTGCTTTCATCTGCATAGAGGATGACGCCAACACCTGGACTACCATCGAAGATGTAAGTATATCCATTGTCCTTGGCTACAGCATCAATTGCTGTTTTTACCTGCTCAAGGATTGGAGAAAGTAAAGACTCTCTTTTATCAGCTAATTGTTTCTGCATTTCCTGATCATAAGCAAGGATGTTGTTACGTTCAGCTTCGAGAGCTGCAGCTTCAGCTTCCTGTGCTTTAGGAGTGATTTCACCGGCTTGAACTTTGCGTTCAAGTTCCTGGTATTTAAGCTGGAAGTCCTGCATCATTTTTTCCCCTTTTGCTTGTAATTGTTTGCCAAGAGCTTCGAGATTGGACTCTGCTTCTTTAACCTGGGGCATCGCTTCGAGGATCATGCCTGAATTGACATAACCGAATTTCTGCGCCTGGGATGACCAACTCATCAGGAGACCAATGGCCAAGAGCATGGTGTATTTGAATGTTGATTTCATTTATACGTTTTCTGATAATGAATTAAAAAAGTTTGCAAAACTAATGATTTGCCTATTATTTATTGACCAGGCGTACGATATCGTCCGTTTTGTCATATTCGGCATTGGAAAAGATCAGGCCTGAACTTCCTCCTTTATCAAAGATAAAGTCGAAGCCACGGTCCTCTGCATAGGTCTGTATCGAAGCATAGACCCTTTCCTGGATAGGCTGGACGAGATCCTGACGTTTGCGGAAAAGCGCCCCTTCGGGTCCGAATTTTTCCTTTTGTAGATCCCTTACCAGTTTTTCCCTTTCCATAATTTCATCCTCCTTCTTCTTGCGACCTTCTTCAGTCAGTAGGACTTGTTCTGCTTGATACTTATTGTACATAGCCTTGATCTGGTCATATTCGAGGGCGATCTGTTGCCTCCATTCCGCAGCGATATTATCCAATTCGGTTTGGGCTGCCTGGTAATCCGGCATTTCTTCAAGTACCCGGGTGATATCCACAATAGCGATACGCTGGGCCTGAACTGAGGTCATAGCTCCAAGGGTTACCATAAAAAACAAAAGGAAGATTCTGTTCATGTTCTTTGATGTTAGATGAGTTGTTGTGGTAGAGACGCCAAAAATACTTCAATTATTGGCTTACCTCCCGGAATAAAGACGAGAATGCTTCTTGAAAAGTTTCTTTACACTTTAACCTTGATTTGGCCCATATTCATATTAAAATACACATATACAAAGCATAACACATTAATGATACTATCATACAAGACCTTCTTTAACCAAGGTTTAACGGAATGATAAACCATATTAACGTGGCCCACATGGGATGATTATTTTTAGGCCATGGATCAGTACGTATATGACGGGGCAGAACTCACCATTGAAGACATTTTAAAACTCACTTCTACCCGGCTCACCCTGGCGGAAAATGTTTGGAACCGTATAGACCGCAATCGGAAGGCAATGGAGAAATTGCTAGATCAACCGGGAGCAATCTATTATGGCATCAATACTGGATTTGGATCCCTGTATTCAGTTACGATTTCATCGGATCGTGTTCATCACCTTCAAACGAATCTTCTCCGTTCTCATGCATGCGGCGTTGGACCTGCAGTTCCTCAGCATATTGTCCGGTTGACTTTGTTGTTGAAGATCTTCAGCTTAGCCCAGGGCCAATCGGGCGTGCGAAAAGATGTAGTCCGTTTTTTACTTGATCTCTACAATCACCAAATTCATCCTGTTGTTCCTATGATCGGATCACTGGGTGCTTCCGGTGATCTTGCTCCTCTTGCTCATCTGTGCCTTCCGATGATAGGAGAAGGCGAGGTGGTTTACAAACGCGAACAAATGCCTGCAGCAAAAGCGCTCACCCTTGCAGGACTTGATTCTATTTCACTTGAATCAAAGGAAGGTCTTGCCCTAATAAATGGAACTCAATATTCCCTGGCTTGGCTGGTTTATGGCGTAAGTAATGCAATGCGTTTGTGTGAAGCAGCGGATATGTGTGCAGCGATGTCCATTGATGCGTTTGATGGAAGTTCATCCCCATTAGATGAAGGTATTCATGCCGTAAGAAAGCAAATGGGTCAGATTCAATCAGCAGCTGAAATAAGAAATTGGCTTAAGGGTAGCGAACTTATTGTTGCGCTAAAAGAAAATTTGCAAGATCCGTATTCATTTCGTTGTGCTCCGCAAGTACATGGTGCATCAAGGGACGTGATTGCTTATGCTAAAAGTATTGTTGATCGTGAAATCAATGCTGTTACGGATAATCCACTAGTGCTTGGCTCCGACAATGATGTGCGGATTGTATCCGGAGGAAATTTTCATGCTCAACCTTTAGCCCTTACTTCTGATTTTCTTTCAATAGCGATCGCAGAATATGGAAGTATTTCCGAAAGAAGATCATACCTATTACTTGGTGGAAAGCGTGGCCTCCCTCCTGCACTTGCCAATGATCCAGGACTCGAATCGGGTATGATGATATGCCAATACACTGCTGCGGCAATTGTCAATAGAAATAAAATTCTTTGTCATCCCGCATCGACGGATTCTATTGTCACCAGTGCAGGGCAAGAAGATCATGTTAGCATGGCAGCCAATGCAGGGATTAAACTCTTTGAAATCATCAATAACACCTGGAAGCTATTGGCTATCGAATGGATGATCAGCAACCAGGCCCTGGAATACCGGAGACCTTTGAAAACTTCTCCACAACTGGAAGAAAAACACAACGCTTATCGATTGCATGTTCTCCCTTTATCTGGCGACAGAACGCATTCATCGGATATCGATTCGACGGAGAACTTTCTTCGTCAAATTTCCTTTAGCAGGACATGACCCAGCTACATCAGCAATTACAAGAAGCCATTCGTGAAGCAGAACGGATCCGGAAAATCAAAGAACATATTTCGGAGTTAACCCTTCGTCTTGAAGCCGAAGAGAAAGCATTGTTGTCAATGGAAACAACCTTGACAAAAGAACAACGTGATGTCGAAATGCTGGAACGCGAAGGGCTTACAACCATGTTCAGGAAATTTATTGGAGACCGGGAAGAAAAACTTGACAAAGAACGGGAGGAATATCTACGCGCATCCTTACGATTTAATGAACTCTATAAATCAGTTGAACTTATTCGGTTCGAACTTGACCTGCTAACTAAAAAAGAACAAAATCTCGAAACAGTTGAAAGAAAGGTCGCTACATTGATTAATCTACGCGAAGAAGAGTTAATGCGTCTTGATCCAAATGTGGCACTCAAAATAAAAAGTATCCATGAGCAGACTGACAAACTCCATAAATACAGTATTGAAGTTGAAGAAGCATTTAAAGCAGGCCAGGAAGCATTAACTTTTGTACGCGGAGCTGAACAACATCTCATTGATGCTCAGCTTATGGGTCAACGTGATATGTGGGGCAGCAGATCAAGGTATGGTTTAAATAGCGGCCGTTTTAAGCATGAATCAATTGACAAGGCTCGTGATATGGCGTATCAATCCCAACATGCTCTCATCCGCTTTGGCAATGAATTAAAAGATGTATTCAAAGGTCACAAGCTCGAAGTAGATATGAAAATTGAAGACTTCGGTCGCTTCGCTGATATTTTCTTTGATAACATAATCACTGATTATCTCGTACAACAAAAAATCAGCAAATCGCTTATCAATGTCACCGGCACCCGACAGAAGCTTGATCACATCATGCAGAGTCTGGATAATGAGCGGAATGTCATAAGGGAGAAGCTGGAAGCTCTGGAGAGAGAACGGAAGAACGTAATAGTGAGCAGTGAGTAGTGAGCAGTGAGGGGTGAGCGGTGAGCGGTGACCAGTTAAAATTAATGTGGCATAGTCATGTTGAGCGTAGGTTGTACCTAGGTTCGGGTGTGGGCAAAGCTGTGCTTTGCTAATTCGCAAAATGGATTTTTGCGGACGCAAGAGCGTAGGTACAACCTACGCTCAACTTTGAACTTCTGTGATCCAAGCTGCGCATGGATCACTTTATAAACTCACAGCTTTTTCAATGAACTGAAAATCCCCTCAACTGTTTATACCTTCGCAACTGCAAGAATCTGAACGTACAGCATGATCCTCAACCAGATAGAAGCTTCACCAACCACGATGTTCCTGAAGAAAGACAACAGGCCTTTCTTGATCGCCGGGCCATGTAGTGCAGAAACAGAGGAGCAGGTGATGACTACAGCCAGGGGACTTGCGGAAGCTGATATTGATTTGTTTAGATCTGGTATATGGAAGCCTCGTACAAGACCAGGGGTATTTGAAGGAAAGGGTTCGATTGCACTTCCATGGTTACAGCGAGTCAAACGGGAAACCGGATTACGTACAACAGTTGAAGTTGCCAATGCACGGCAGGTTGATCGAGCACTAGCTCATGATGTAGATGTGCTTTGGATTGGAGCACGATCAACTGCAAATCCTTTTTCTGTTCAGGAAATCGCAGATGCTCTGAAAGGTGTAGACATCCCGGTCATGGTTAAAAACCCAACCAATCCTGACCTCGAATTATGGATTGGAGCGATCGAGCGAATTCAGGCTATTGGTATCAAACAAATTGCAGCTATCCATAGAGGATTTTCAACGTATGCGAAATCCATGTTCAGGAATGAACCTTATTGGGAAATTCCGATTGAACTGCGTAGACGTATGCCAGATATTCCACTGTTTTGTGACAATAGTCATATCTGTGGCAACCGCGTAGATTTGCTTAGCGTGGCACAATATGCGATCGACCTGAACTATGATGGCCTGATGACAGAGACACATTGCGATCCTGATCATGCTTTGAGTGATGCACAGCAACAAATTACACCATCAACCTATATCCAGTTGATCAATCATCTCGACTTTAAAAGAGAAACAACGGATGATCTTGATTTCCTTCAACACCTTGATGCGATTCGTCACCAGATCGATGACCTCGACTTCGAAGTACTGAATTTGTTAGCAAAGCGAATGAAACTTAGTGAAGAAATCGGATTGCATAAAAAGCAAAGTAAAGTTTCT
>DASXWI010000056.1:0-4724 GCA_036503755.1 Saprospiraceae bacterium
ATTTCATGGGTTCATCTTAAGCACTTCAAATTCCGAAGATATGGCTTACGGTGATGCTTAAACCAGTGAAAAAATAACTGGTTTACATCTCTATCATCGTCCCTTCCACTGCCATTTCATATGGGAAGGGGTAATGGGTGGATATTTTCAAATGTTTGTAATATTGATCCAACTGTGTATCCGAATGAATCGGGTCATGATGGGTAAGAATCAGGCGTTTGACTCCGGTGATGGAAGCAAATTCGAGTGCATCCTCCATAGCACTATGCCCCCACCCGGCTTTAAACTTGTATTCATCACGGGTATACTGACCATCGTGGATTAACAAGTCCGCATCTAAGGCAAGTTCACTTCCGGAAACCCACTTCAGGTTGTGATGTAATGGACCTTTACCTAATGCAGGTTCATGATCCGGAATATAGGTAACCACTTTATTCTCGGCATGTATACGAAATCCTACTGTAGGACCTGGATGAATTACAAACCTGGATTCTATTGCAAATGGTCCGATCTGAAAGCTACTATTTCCAATTTCATGAATATGCAAATCGCAGGTTAGGTCCCTGAAATAAACAGGAGAAAAGGGTGGAGCAAAATAACGTCCCAACCTGGCACGAAGGGTTTGCGTTGGGTTGATCGGACCCCAGATATGCACTTCCTTGGTAGCATCAAAAAAAGGCTCATAAAAGACCAGCCCTTGAATATGATCCATATGCAAGTGTGTCAATAGAATATCGATTCGTTGAAATCGCTGCACCTCATTAAAATTGAGATTGGTAATTCCACTACCGGCATCAAGGACCAGGAGCCAACCTTGTTTCTCCATCTCTATACAGGAAGTATTCCCTCCATATACCTGGGTTGCCGGATTGAACGTAGGTATGGAACCACGAACTCCTCTTAGTGCGATCTTCATTCTTCGGCTTGTCTCCAGAATATGGCCACTGCTCCATGAAAAATTCCGGCCCTGCCAATAATCGGGTAACTGGATACGGAAATCTTTATCGTTGTTCCCTGGAGGCTTTCAATCCAGAAGGATTTGAAATAGGGCAGTTGATTTAACAAGGTCTTGACCAGCGGTAATTCTTCAGGATCAAGGAGTTTACCACTTTCATCTTTGGATTTAAAAATGGTACCCCATACTTCCACTGGCATCTCTCCAGTGTCTTCATAACGCTTCCCTAGAATATCTTCTGCAGGCTCATTATAAAACAACAAGTTGCCAACAGTGTCTGTAATAAACACCGGGATAGCAAGACATTCAGCGAGTTGTCGGTTTAAAATGATTTCAATTGGATAGGACATACTGTGTTTGGCGGGTTACGCTTTATAACAAGGTAAGCAAAAAATAATATTCCTCCGTGTACTCCGTGGTGCCTCCTTATTACTCCGTGCGAACCCATTTCAAATCGGGGATCAAAGGAGCAAGGGAGCAAGGGATCAAAGGAGCAAAGGCAATTGAAATTAAGCGTGCAAGTAAAGGCGAAGCTGAGGCCAAGGAATGATATTGAAATATTCCTCCGTGTACTCCGTGGTGCCTCCTTATTACTCCGTGCGAACCCATTTAAAGTCGGGGATCAAAAGAGCAAGGGGTAATTGAAATGAAAAGTGAAAAGTGAAGAATGAAGAGTGCGTGCCAATGTTCACCTCAGACTCCTCACGAATGAAGACTCACGACTCACGTCTGACGACTCACGTTGGACGACTCACGATTTCAGCCTCAATTCATTTTCATTTTAGCCAGAAACTCTTCTTTCCGGCGCTTAGCAATTGGAATGTTGGTTCCGTCACGCATGATCACATACCCACCATCATCCCGGATATAGCGTTGGAGAAATGAGAAGTTGATCAGGTGGGATTGATGGATGCGGAAAAAATCAAGGTGTCCAAGCATTTGTTCTACATCCTTGAGTGTTTTAGAGAGGGTATATTTTTTATCATCTGCCAGGAAAACATGCGTGTAATTGCTTTCCGCTGTACAATACATGATCTTACTGGAATCTACAAAGTCCATGCCGCGAGCAGAGGGTAAGGCGATCCGTGGTGATTTAAATCCATCACGCATGTTATACAGCAAGGTTTCAAGTTGCTCACGGGTATCCGTGTGCACATCATTGCGTGACGCAACACGACTCACCGCTTCGCGCAACTGGTCACTCATGACCGGTTTTAATAAATAATCTGCTGCCGCACATCGAAAAGCCTGTAACGCATATTGATCATAAGCTGTGACGAAGATGACGGAAAAATCAAGGGGCTCGAGTTGTCGTAACATTTCAAATCCACTCATCCGAGGCATCTCAATATCCAGGAATACCAAATCGGGATGAAGCGCTTCTATTTTTTGAATGCCTTCCTGACCTGACGAAGCGGTATCCAGGATACTCACCTCCGGACAATTAAGGCCAAGCTCATACCGCAACGTTTCGATGCAGTGGAGTTCATCATCCACCAGGATGGCTTTGAGTGAAGACGTAGTCATAGTCAATAAATTTTATTCTTCTTCATCACGAATCAAAGGCACATTGATTACTACCCGAGTCCCTGCAGCATGACCATCTTTATCTGTCAAATCTACAACATGCACCTGGGTATCGATTTTATAAATCCGGTTGATCAACGTAATGCGATCACTGGTAATCTGCATGCCAACAGATTTCTTATGGTCATTTCGGGCATTACGGAATTCAGCAGACTTCGCTCTTCCGATCCCGTTATCTTCGATGACACACTGGATCTGATGGCCCATATCTTTCACCTGAACTAACAGCATACCCCGGCCTTCCTTATGCATCAGTCCATGCCAGATGGCATTTTCGACATAAGGCTGCAAGATCATAGGTGGTATCTGTGCTTGGCGTACATGAATGCTACTATCGATATCTACAGTGTAATCAAATTTACCATCCAACCGCAAATGTTCAATCTCAATATAAAGTTGCAATGCATCTAATTCGTCCTTAAGGCTGATGGTACGCGATTTTGAATTGTTAAGAATGGAACGAACCAGTAATGAGAATTTTGAAAGATAGGCTGCCGTTTCATCCTTACTTTTGCTGATAGCAAAATATTTGATGGAATTGAGACTGTTGAATAGAAAATGCGGATTCATCTGCGCACGCAAAGCTTGCATCTGAACTTCAGAGACCTGGTGCTCAAAATCTGCTTTGAGTCGCTCTTCTTTTTTTGCACGCGAGACAAGAAATTTATACAAGGCCACCGCTAATCCCAGGATCACCATACCCAGGACAACCCAGAACACTGCATATTCAGCAAGACGTTTTGGAATCTGGATTCCTAGTGAAGTAGTTTCTGTCCAAGGTTGACTAGTTGATTCTCGGGCGCGGACTAAAAAACGATAATCTCCTCCACCCAGTTTTGGATAACGCACTCTTCGCTGATCTGTGGTAATCCAATCCTTATCCAAGCCTTCCAGCATATACTGAAAGGTGACTGCAGAAGCATTCAGCGGATTGGGTAAAACGTACTGAAAAGTGACATCACGTTGATCTTTTCGCAATACCATTTCTTCGGAATAGATTAATGGCTTTGGTCCGTTTTCATAAACAGGAGATGTTTCGACATCCGTAATGGCTACCCGGATATCCTTTATACGCTCCGAGGGTTTCGCTACCGTTTGGCGGGAGCTATGAATACCCCGCCATGAAGCAATCAACAATTTGCCGTGGCGATCAAACAGTAAATCGCGAAAGGCTCCATTTGGCATCAGGCCATCAGGCCTCGAAGCATCATATTCCCAGGACTCATACTTGCCGGTAGTAAGATCCATTTTCCCTACAATAGACCTGGTGGATATCCATGCAGTGCCATCCCCTAAAGGGACAATCTTAAATACTTCGTTTGTAGTAGAATTGACAGTTGAAGAAGCGCGGACCGGATAAATTTTCCATTCACCTGTAGTGACATTATACCCCATGACATTTCCATCATACGCTGCGATCCACAACATACCATTTTCATCCCATGCCAGGTCGATCACGATTAAAACAGAGTCAGCCTCTGCTCCAGGGTGTTTAATTCGCGTGAATTCGTCCTTATTGATAGTATATTGAAATAAACCGGTTGAAGTGCCAAGCCAAAGCCTTTCCTGCTCCTTTGGGTCATGGATAATACTCCAAATATCCATGGGTATTTTCACTGGATTGATATTCGGTTCCTTATGAAGCACGGTAAATGAAGAATGATCAAAGGGATCCATCCTGGCCAAACCATAACGGGTTCCAATCCAAAGAACATCATGGATGGTATCACTCAGGAACGTGTTGGTGATACCCATCCTGACATCAGAGAAAAGATCATACTCATTATTAAAGCTCTCAATCTTTCCCGTTTTGGCATCAAGGGCAGAAATGCCAAAGTAAGTTCCGATATACAATAAGCCATTTGCGCCATATTGGACATCATTAATGATGGAACTGGCTACCGAAGATTTCAGGTTGTTGGGATCTGTCTGGAATGTTTTCAGATTATACCCATCATACCGATACAGTCCTCCACCTCCTAAACTTCCAAACCAGATAAAACCATACTCGTCTTCAAAAAGGCTGCTAAACGAAGAAGAGAACAATTCAAAATCACGTCTCAAATGTTGATAACTGACAGCCGGAAGCTGCGCACTCAGTTGACTGCTCCATACTAGAAAGAGGAGGACTCCATTTCGGGCCATAAATTTCCATCGAAGGACTGCGTGCTTTGACAACGTT
>DASXWI010000057.1:0-10700 GCA_036503755.1 Saprospiraceae bacterium
CCACTACTGCTAGGTGTGCTGCTAAAAACAGATCCAATACTGTTGATTTCTGATGGAAAACTTTCAGAAAAATTGGCCCATGACTGGTTGAGGTAAGCTCCATGCATCATTGGGCCTCCATACCATGATGGAGGTTGGGTCAATAATCCCTCGAACTGATTATTCCACTGTTTGAGATATCCGAATGCAAGGGCAAAAGCCATTGTTTTATCATAATACGAAGGATCTTCCTTCATCAATTTTTCGATGACTGGTCTTTCAGCTTTTTTTACAAATTGCCGGAAGCCTTCTAATTTCCGATAGGTTTCATTTCCTTCAGGAGAACGCTTGTTAAACTTGCTGGCGAAATAAAACATTAGCAATCCAGTCCCAATTAAAGCGAACCCATCTAAATTCTGCCTGACAAAAACAGCAATTACGCCCCAACCTAATGCTATGAGGCCAGCGATAGCAATGATACAACCCATTTTTTTCTGGTCAGCTTCATACCATCCTTGTAACATTATCCACCCTTTGACCGAAGATTTAACACCCGTCATATGGGAATGGAATTTATCTTTTAAATCATCCAGTTCTACCACACTCCCTGTGGCAAAAAGCGCATTGAAAAATGATTTTTCAAATTCAAATAACTCGCTTCCTGCTTCCTTGAGTTTATAAAATGTGATCTCATCCTTCTTGAAGAATCCTGTACCTTCTTTCACTTCAAGTCGCATATATCCTTTATTGGCGAGGTGAGGAATCAGGCACAGCACATCGTTATTATCTACACTGTGATCTACGAATCCTCCTGCAATCGCGGGAGAGATACCTTCAGGTGGAAAAAACTCAGTCATAATGGTTTGTTTCCTGTTCCGGGCCGCAAACCTTGCCGCTAAACCACCAAAAATGAAAATAATGGGGGCCAGTAACAGTCCATGTCTATGGATGAAATAATTCCATCCCGTCATCCCTTTAAAGGTTTCAGCTGGAAAAAACACAGCCACTGTCATTCCTTCATAAGCAGTAAATGCTGATGACCGCTTTCCTTCTACCCGCCTCGGATTTACAACCAGCCTGACATCCATGGTGGTGTCGCCTGCAGCACCTGTATAAGCATAAATCTGATTTCTGGATAAATTCACTTGTTCCGGAAACGATAGCACGAATGATGCGGAATCAATAGACACCGGCCAATTTATACCTAGCAAGTCCCAGTAAAATTCACTGTGATCTTTAAAAAAGTTCAACGGATTGAGGACCTTATACTTTATATGATAGGTCTGCTTTCCATCAACATATTTATTTGCATCTCCTATTTTGATGACGATGTTATCATTTTCCTTTGACGTGGAATATTTAAATCCCTCCACTTCGATTTCCTTAATGATCCGGACGACAGGTTTTCCATCGATGATATCCTTTAATGGGATAAACCTGAACAATCCATGTCTTGGTTCAGAAAACATGACTTCAATTGTCTCATCGAAGACTGCAGTTCCTTCCGCATCAAAGGTGATGATGATGTCATACCTGGTGATGGTAAAATACTCTGCTTGTGCTCTTGTGGTGAACAACCACAGAGGCAATACAATAAGGAGAATACGTTTAAGCATAAGGCTAGAACTGCACTTTTACATTCTGTGTTTCAGCGGCATCCACTTCAAAGTATTCCATACGTTGAAAACCAAATGGACCTGCAATGAGATTGTTTGGAAATACCTCAACGGCATTGTTCAAATCACGTGCTGATGCATTATAATAACGACGTGCGCGTTGGATACTTTCTTCCAGGTTGGACAAGGTCTGCTGCAATTGCAGGAATTCCTGGTTGGCTTTTAGATCCGGATAATTTTCAGCCAGGGCAAAAACGGATTTCAATGCACCGGAAAGAGCAAGCTCTGCCTGACCACCATCTTTTCCTCCGGCGTTCATCGCCTGGCTTCTGAGTTCAACAATTTTCTCCAATGTGCTACTTTCATACTGGGTATATCCTTTGATCGTGTTGACGAGGTTGGGGATAAGATCGTAGCGTTGCTTGAGGTATACGTTGATGGATTTGAAGGCGTCTTCTGCTCCGTTACGCATCTTCACGAGTTTGTTATAGGTTCCCATCAGGAAAAACCCGATCACAAACACAATCAATAATAAAACAATGATTACTGTCATGGCTTTTAAAGTCTAAAGATTTAAGTCAAATGTACTAAGGAGTTAGGGAAAATTCTAAAATCTGGCATTCGTTGGCCATTTACCCATGCTAATGCTTTTGTTGGTTCAAAAATTCCATCTTCATGCTTCCTCGAGCCAAAAAATGCTGAAGCATTCCATATTTGCTATTTTCACCACCTTATGCACGAACCCATCCTCATCGGTGATATAGGATCAACCAAATCCACCTGGTGGTATGGAACAGCTAAACCTGAACAGCTGAATCTTCCAGGTTACAATCCAATAACACACAATGACACTGCACGTGAAGCTTTGTTTAAGCATTTGCGACAACAAACCGGCTCTGAATCTTTTTCATCTATTTGGTATTATGGTGCAGGGGTCATAGATCAACAAATAAGTCAAGCTATAAGTCAGGACTTGAAGGTATTTTTTCCTACCAGTTCAATACATGTACATTCTGACCTGACAGGAGCATGCATTGCAGCATGTGGCGAAAATGCAGGGACAGTGGTTATTCTAGGGACAGGAAGCCATGCTGCCGTCTGGGATGGTAACAAGATCGTCCGACAAGCCACAGCACTTGGTTATATCCTCGGCGATGAAGGCAGTGGTTGCGATATCGGCAAATCATTGATCCAGGCTTATTTCTACAAGGAAATGCCAGATCACATCCGAATTTCCATGGATGAAAAAATTCCGAAGGGCCGAAGCGGTTTCTTTTCAGCCTTCCAAACTTCTGAAGCGCCAAATCAATTTCTTGCTGATTTTGCAAGAGTAGCTGTCGCATTTCAGGAAGACCCATGGATCAAATCATTAATCACCTCAAGATTTAGTCTTTTTATTAAAAGGCATGTTCTCCCTTTGGCTCCAAATGGCCAAATACATGTTGTTGGGTCGATAGGAAGTATATTTGCCAGCTTAATCAACCAGGAATTGGACAAAAACCAATTGGAAGCCGGGAATTTCATTCAAGACCCTGCAAAAAGACTGTTTGAAAGACATCATGAATATGGAAAAAAAGAAAACAGAGATTAGGCGTGTAGCTGTATTTTCATCCGGAGGCGACGCGCCCGGGATGAATGCAGCCATAAGGGCGGTTGTTCGAACAGCATCGTATTATGATCTGCATGTATTTGGGATCTATCGTGGCTATGAAGGGATGATTGATGGCGATATCATCCGGCTCGATAAAGGAGATGTTGGAAATATCATTCATCGCGGAGGTACCATCTTAAAAACTGCAAGGAGCCAACGATTTCGTACTCCTGAGGGACGTAAGTTAGCTTATGAAGCCCTTGTTGCCAATGATATTGATGCCTTAATTGCTATCGGTGGAGATGGCACTTTTACAGGCGGCAAAGTTTTCTATGAAGAATATGGCATTCCGGTTATCGGTATTCCCGGCACCATTGACAATGATTTATTTGGGACGGATTATACTATTGGTTTCGATACTGCAGTGAACACAGCTATCGAAGCTGTAGACCGTATCCGGGATACAGCTGATTCACACAACAGGTTGTTTTTTGTTGAAGTGATGGGCAGAGATACAGGCTACATTGCCTTGAATACAGGAATAGGAAGCGGGGCCGGAGCTATCCTTATTCCTGAATCTACCATTGATGTAGACACATTGTCAAAACATCTTGAAAAAACGGCGAAACGCCAAAAACTCTTTTCCCTCATTATCGTTGCCGAAGGAAATGAAAATGGGAATGCTCAAAAATTAGCTGCAGAAGTGAGAGAGCGCTTTCCTGAATATGATCCAAAGGTTACGATAATAGGTCATTTGCAACGTGGTGGTGCTCCTTCTGCTATGGATAGGCTGATTGCTAGCAGAATGGGTTACAAAGCTGTGGAATCCATCATCAATGGCCAGACTAATAAAATGGTAGGGATTCAAAACAACCAGATGGTGTTGGTTCCATTTGAAGATGCGATCAATAAGAGCAAAGAAATTGATCAAGACTTGCTAAGAATGGCAGAAATCCTTTCCTTGTAATCGCTGTGGAGATTAGTGTTTTCTATATTCCCGTTGGCTCATTTGAAGAGGCTTCTACGATGGGGAATCTTGCAGTAGAAAAAAATCTGGCAGCGTGTGCCAATGTTTTTCCGGTTCAATCCAGCTTCTTGTGGGAATCAAGTATGCAGCACGAGCAGGAATTCATACTTCTTCTCAAAACCTTTCCTTCTTTAAATAAAAAGCTAAGAATGTTCATCTCCTCAAAACATTCTTACGCAACACCGGCCATTTTATCATGGCAAGCTGAAGTCAATGAAGAATATGCTAATTGGATGGCTGAACAATTAGCGGATGAGTAATATGCACGATGTGGAATGAATTTTTTCTAATTCTGCTCAGCGTCTCCTCTCTTGCTCCACATCAGGTAGGCTTTTATAAAGCCGTTAAGGTCCCCATTTAAGACAAGATCAGGATTATGCACTGTGTATTGGCTCCTATGATCTTTTACACGACGATCATCAAGCACGTAGCTCCTGATCTGGCTTCCCCATTCATTTTTAGTTTTACCAGCTTCGACCTTATCGCGCTCAGCATTCTGCCTTTCGATCTCCCTTTCATACAAACGGGACTTAAGCATCTGTAATGCTTTCTCGCGGTTCTGGTGCTGTGATCTTTCCTGCTGACATTCTACAACTATACCTGATGGAAGATGTCGTACACGAACAGCGGATTCTGTTTTATTAACGTGCTGTCCACCTGCACCACTTGAGCGGAAAGTATCCCATTCAAGATCATCGGTCTTGATTTCGATTTGGATGGTGTCATCAATCAATGGGTGGACAAAGACTGAAGAAAAGGATGTCATTCGCTTGCCCTGAGAGTTGAAGGGACTAACCCTTACAAGTCTGTGAACTCCATTCTCCCCTTTTAACATTCCATAAGCGTACTCACCATTGATTTCTATCTCTGCACTTTTAATCCCAGCCACATCTCCATCCTGGCGATTGAGCTCAGATACTTTGTATCCGTTCTTTTCTGCCCACATCACAAACATTCGGAGCAACATGGCGGACCAATCGCAGCTTTCTGTTCCACCGGCTCCTGCGTTGATTTCAAGAATGCAAGACAGTTCATCTTCCGGATTGTTGAGCGTGCTACGAAATTCAACATCATCAACGATCTCTACGGCGCGGCTATAGGCTGCATCCAATTCTTCATCAGTTGCCTCTCCTGCATCATAAAATTCAAGCAAAACACCAAGGTCATCAACGACAGCCTCAATGGCTTCAAAATTGGATATCCAGTGTTTGTGGGCTTTGATTTCTTTCAGCACCATGCCGGACCTTTCGGCATCTGACCAGAAATCAGGGTCATGTGTGAGTTGTTCTTTCTCTTCTAGTTGGAGTCTGCGTCTGGCGACGTCAAAGATACCTCCCTAAAACTCCCATTCGGGTTTTGAGCTCAGTAAACTGGTCTACGGTCATGGAATATTTTTTTTAAAATCCGGAGGGGCCGATTAAGCCCCTCCGTATGTTTCGCTTTTACTCTAATTCAACGTAAAAAATCAAATCTGCATTTTCTGGAATAACCGGAGGTGACCCGGCAGCACCATAACCTAATGCAGCAGGAATAAACAACGTCGCTTTCGCTCCTTTGTTCAATAATTGAATGCCTTCATCCCAACCCTGGATAACCTGACCCATACCTAATGGAAACTGGTAAGGTTGTCCAGCTTTGAATGATGTATCAAACATCTTGGCATCTAAATCAAGCATGCCATAGTAATGAACAGACACCTGGTCACCTTTGGCTGGCTTAGTTCCTTCAGTTCCATTTTCGTGGATGATGTAACGTAAACCTGAAGGAGTTGACTGCATCTGGCTAGTGAGTTCGCCCTTTTTGTAAGCATCCCAGTTGCTCTTGGTAAGCGCTTCGATTGCAGGCAACCTGTCTCTTACTACTTGTCTGACCTTGTCCTGTTCTTTCTGCATGGAATCAGAATGCACTTTGAACTGTTCTTCATTCATCACGTCAACAATACCTACATGGTAAACCATAGGTTCTGTAAACGCATCAAATCCGGGAGGAAGTCTTTCAAATGAGTCAAGAGGAAAGTAGAAAAGAAGACTATCCCCTTCGTGTAGTGTAGCCAGCAGATCCACGAGGGCTTTCAACTGTCCATAACTCTTGTTGTCTTCCATCAGCTTGAGCACAGATGGTTTTCCCATTGTTGCTGTTGTCTGAATTACTGAATCTTTCTGTGAAAGAGCCATATTAAAGAAGACATAACTATCGGCCGGAATAGGATCAGTTCCCCCTTTGCGGACAATCTGGTATTCGTATCCTGAATCCGTTTTCATGCGACGGCCTTCAGAAGAGCATCCTGCAACTAAGAGGACGCAAAGCAGTGAAAAAAAGATTTTGCTATTCATGTTGTAATTGATATGCGTTCATTGTTAATGGTATAATCTCCTTGACTTTGGCCAGGGTTTCTTCTATTGATGCTTTGAGTTGACCACCGGAAGCGTTTCGATGTCCCCCTCCATTGAAATATTTGTGGCAGATTTCCTGTACATTGATGTTGCCTTTCGAGCGGAAAGAAAGCTTCGTAACATTTTGTTGCTCAGAAACGAAAACGGCCAACTTCATGTTGCGAACCATCAGTATATAATTGACAATTCCTTCTGTATCTCCGCGACCAATAGCCCAATTTTTATAATCATCTCTATCCAGCCAAATAATACCTGTCTGAAACTCTGACATTAACTCCATACGGTTAGCAAGACAATGGCCAAGCAATTTGAGTTGCTTTTCAGTCATGCTGTTGAACAACCGGATCTGCAACATGTAATCATCCATGCCAAGGCGTTTCAACGCACCGGCAATTTCGAAGACATGAGGATTGGTTGCATAACGGAATGAGCCTGTATCCATGAGAATGCCAGTGTATAGTGCTTCCGCTATCTGTACGTCGATATATTTTTCGAGACTTTGTTCTACTAGAAAATCATAAACCAATTCGCAAGTTGAACTGGCTTCTGTTTTTGACATGATATGATCTGCAAAGGGTTCCGGATCGATGTGATGATCGATCAGGATTTTTACGGCATTAGACGCCATCACATCCAGGCCAAATCGATCGATTCGGTCCAGCGAATTAAAATCAAGGCAGAAAATAATATCCGCTTTCTCAAAAGCAGCCATCGCATCTTCAGGATGGATCTCGCCTATGATTACTTTTTCTATACCCGGTAGAAAATTGAAAAGCGGTGGAAACTCATTTGGCAGTACTACGGTGACGTTATGCATCATCTTCTGCAACACAGCGGCCAGGGCTAGTGTAGACCCCAAGGCATCGCCGTCGGGATTTTTGTGGGTGACGATCACCACACGGGAAGGCTGCCTGACTAATTGATATAAGGTATCCACCAAAGTTGCTCCTGAAATTTCAGGGCGCAAAGGTCATATTTTATTATGATATTAACAAATGTGCTAAATTTGCGCCCCATTAGCTGAAAAACAGATAGAAATAAAGAATATGGCAAGTAATATCACTTTTACGATGATCAAACCTGATGCAGTTGCAGCAGGTCATATAGGAGCTATCCTGGCTCAAATCAATAAAGCGGGCTTTAAAATCGTCGCTATGAAATACACCAAACTTTCTGCAGAGAAGGCGGGCGAATTCTACGCGGTACATCGCGAAAGAGGTTTTTTTGGTGAATTGGTGGATTTTATGTCTTCAGGCCCTATCGTTGCAGCCGTGCTTGAGAAAGACAACGCTGTGGATGATTTCAGAACCCTCATCGGCGCCACAGACCCCTCAAAAGCAGAAGCAGGAACGATCCGCGCCCTGTATGCCAAAAATATTGGGGAAAACGCCGTGCATGGATCTGATTCAGATGAAAACGCCCGCATTGAGGCTGCTTTTCATTTTTCAGGCATGGAGATGTTCCGATAAGCATCGCACTCGTGCAACGGGGAAGTCTATACTAAATAGTTGATTTCATCACTGCCTTTCCCTCTTTACAATTGAGGTGCAATTCAATAAAGCTGCCGCTTATATAGTATTGCTCTTCCATGTTCGGAACGTGATATCTGGATATAATCAGTATCCAGTTGATTGAATATTTCCTGGGTGTATGGGTGAGCCGCAAACTCGTCCCGATAGGATAACATCAGCACATAATCAATGTATTGGCCTGTCCTTCGCTTATAACTGTTGAAATCTGCCCTTGGTGGTCGGTTATCAAAGTTTACCTTGTCTTTATCAGTCTGAAAGTACATGTTGGTTTCCCACCGCTCTATTAATGGGAAATACCAGAAATTGGCTTCGTAATTATCGGAGATAGCCAGATCTTTCGAAATTCCCAGGTAACAATCCACATGCGTAAACAGCCAGGCCCGGTCAGAAATCTGTTGCCCTTCCGGAGTCTTTCCGGACCAATCATAATTTAATACAAGCAATGTTGATCTAGTATCAATAGAATCACTTACCTCCATGATTTCGGAGGCGTAAGCTGAAGCTTGTCTATGAATAGGCCACCTCAAATACATCATCCCAGTGATAATGAGCATGGCCCACACAGATGCAGCTACTTGTACAAATTTGCTGTAATCATGTGTAGCCATCCAAAAAAGAGCACTTAGATGAACGAACAATCCAAGGCGAAAAGAAACCTCCAGGCCTCCTGCAACACTACTGGGCGGATTAAAAATGATGAAGAGAGACGACAGAAATAAAATGAGCATTCCATCAAATCGTTTTAACTCTCTTTTCCTGATTCTACCGACAATAGCGATTACCAAAAGTACATTCATCAAAATTGAAAAGAGATAAACCAACGGTTGCTCCGCAAAGGAAAGATTGATGAGGGACGGCATCCTTAACAAATCCATAAAAATGTGGTCGAAATGAAAGGCATTTGCTTCAGAACTCCATGGGTGCCGCAGATAAAATGAAATAAAAAGAATGGCAGGCGCGAAACTGCAAAGCATCAACACAGCAGACCTGTTCATTATAAACCCAATGAAAGCACGCCAACCTTTTAGTCTATAGTGAAATACACCCCAACCCAACAAAAGGCAAAGTGATGCTATCAATCCAAAAATTAAACCAATCGGATGAGCAAGGTATAGCAGAAAGAACAAGAGCGCAACGATTAAATACTGGCCAACTGAATTTGATCTCAGCAACTTAATCCAGGATGCTATTAACCAAAACCAAATGACAATACTCCAGGCATTATTTGTGAACCCTTTCATCAGAACCAGGTTCCATGCGAACACAATACCAATGATGACAAGGAAACCAGCTTGAGGATTCACCAGGAGGATCACTTTTCTCAATCCGAAAGCAAAACCAAGTAAATACAGCGCAAAAAATATCCTCTCTGCTGCAACCGATGGAACTATCTTTAAAAGAGGGACCTGCAGAGCGTTTGTTATCCAATTTGGTTCCAGATTTTGATTGAGCTGTAAAAAAGGTTTGTAAAACTCACCTTGCCCTTCTATCAACCAACTGACGAGAATTTGGGAATTATAAAAATGACATGGTCCATCAGACGTAACAATAAAGTCACATGTCAGGATAGGTATAAATGAAACCAACAGAGCACTGGCAAACATCCAATCAGTCCATGTCAGTCTTTGTATCAATATCCTTAGGTATAGTTGGTAAATTATATTCGTTTTCCTAAACTCGGTCCAAATGACGGTATTTTCCTAACAATTCTTTCATGCTACAATGTAAAGGAATTGAAACCCCCATTTTTACTAACAAAGCAATTGCGGGCTGGAAAACGCCTGTATCAGGATAAAAATTACGTGCCGCAAAATGCATGTACCGGATCATCATGAACAAATTAAAATAACGAAATACTCTTTTTCTGAAATTGACTTCGTTTGTCGTTTGTCTGACTATGCTTGCAACCTCTTCAAAAAAATTCACCTCTGCTAAAAAAGCTTCTACAGCTTGTTGCAAATGATGTGATTCCAAAAATAAGAATTTCGCCTTTTCAATATCATAGTTAACTAATAATGTCCTTAGTTGGTCTATTTCAACAAACAATGGCTTAATCTCAAGGAAAACCTCTAAAGCTGTTGTTGGCCATTCCACATTAGAAGAAAGCAATTTTGTCATTGCTTTCCCTGTTCCAAATGGTACTCTCAATGACATCCTGGTTGATGGATAAACACTTGTGGCCTTGATTTCATGGAATGAACCTGCCTCAATGAATTTTTGTAGGAAATAAAAATCTTCTCCTGCCTGCCTGGTGTTCATACCTCCCTGGGCAAGATAGGATCCTCGTCTCACTGCCATTGCTGAGCCAACTGTATGATATGAAAATGGATGCCCCGTCCATCGAATTGCATGCACCAGGTAACGAAGATGCAGTTCATATTGCATAATAGCATTAAGCTCGTCTTCAGGAAGGTTTTCCAGATCGTGCTCAAAATAAATAGAGGCTGCATCACAACAGCTGTATTGGAAAAAATAATTGGCCACCGTCTTCAGATAATTCATTTCCACTGTGCAGTCTGCATCCAAACACAAGATCACACCATGTTGCTCTAGTCTTCTCGC
>DASXWI010000058.1:0-14758 GCA_036503755.1 Saprospiraceae bacterium
TCCTTTGGAGCCAGGTGCATGGTCTCGTCTCCCTGCACAACAAAGAGCGACTCAACATTTACTTCTCCGAAGATCAAAAGGAATTCATGTTCCGCTCTTACGAAGTCTTCTTCAACATGGTCAAAACAAGTCTAGCCTGATTCAATAACATCAGAAACCCAAACCAATGAAACACATTTTCATTTATGCACTGATTCTCTCTGGTTCTTCTTTCTCCCTCAATGCACAAGCGATACTTGATCAATATGTAAAGGAGGCTATTGAGCAAAATCTCACCATTGAACAGAGGCAAGCTATTGAGCGAAAACAACAATACGCTCTTGAACACGCCGGCAAGATGGGCGGACCTCAAGTGGATTTTCTCACGACGTACACAGCAGCATACAAAGGCAGAACTTTCGAATTGCCAATAGGTGATTTATTAAATCCTGTGTACAGCACACTGAATGAACTCACCGGAACACAAAATTTCGCGTCTCTCGAAAACCAGGAATTCAACCTCCTTCCGAACAACTTTTATGATGCACGCTTTCGCATCACCCAACCCATCCTTCAGCCGGAAATCAAGTATAATAAGCTGATCAAAGAACAAGAAGTTACGCTTGCTGAATTACAAACTGATGAAAGCATACGTGATCTCACACAACAAGTAAAGACAGCTTATTTCCAATGGTTGAGGGCAGGTGAATCTATAAACATCATGGACCAGGGTCTGACCTTGCTAAACGAAAACAAACGGATCACTGAAAGCCTGATTAAAAATGGCCAGGCTATCCCTTCCGCGTTGATGCGTATACAATCCGACATTGACCACTTAATAGCATTGCGTGAAAAATCAATCTCTAATCAAGTCAACGCTGCTGCCCATTTCAATTTTCTACTCAACCGTCGTGCAGATTCTGAAATTCTGATGGATACATTCACTGGAGTGCCATCGCTTCCAACACAATATGATCTTTCCAATAGGGAAGAATTGAAGCAAATTGAAACAGGAAAGAATATACAATCACTTGCCTTACAACTGGAAGAAAAATCACATGCACCAAGACTTGGATTACAAGTTGACCTTGGATCACAAGCATTTCTAGCAGATTGGGGAGGCTATGTGTTAGGAGGTGTACAACTTGAAATTCCAATCTGGGATAATAAGCAAAGTCAACTCAAGCAGAAAGAATGGGAGTCGGGTATAGAAGCCACCGCTGCTCAATATGAATGGACCAAAAATGCATTTGATGTGCAGATAGCTACCGAGACAGAAAGTCTTCGTTCAGATATCGCGATCTACAATAGTTTTTCGGACCTGCTTTCTTCCAATCAACGTTTTTACCAGGAAACTGTACGTCGTTATAAAGAAGGCATGGCCACGTACATCGAATTGCTTGATGCACGGACAGAAGTGACCAACACTGAACTGGAACTCAACCTTGCCAAATACCAGGCCTGGATTAGACATGTCAACATTGAACGCATGGCCGCCAATACATCCATTGAATAACCTACCACTAAATCAATAACAATGAACAAGTCCTTTGGAATCTTACTCATCTCCTTATTCATGGCTATTCTTGCATGCAGTGACCCTGAGTCGAAAGAAACTGCAGCAATCCCTGCAGAAAAACCATTGAATGTTTTTTATGTGCGCACCTCACCTGTTGCTACTTCGGGGCTCAATGACGTCATCCATGTCACTGGTGTAATTCAATCTGACACAGAAGCGAAGCCTTCATTTAAAACCGGGGGAGTGATTGCACGCACTTTTGTGAAGGAAGGAGATTATGTAAAAAAAGGACAACTCCTTGCTCAACTTGATTTGACTGAAATTGCAGCACAAGCCAACCAGGCAAAACTGGCTCTGGAAAAAGCTAAACGTGATCAGCAACGTGTTGAAAATCTCTATCGCGACAGTATTGCTACACTTGAACAATGGCAGAATGCAAGCACGGCTGTAGACATGGCTAATAAATCGCTGCAGATCGCTGAATTCAATGTAGCCTATTCACAAATTCATTCTCCTGTCGAAGGAAAAGTAATTACCCAACTTATGGAGGAAGGTGAAATCACTGGTCCTGGTGTGCCCGTGTATTACATCATGGGCGTGAAGCAATCTGATTGGAAACTTGTAGCTGGACTGACAGATAAGAATTGGGGGAAAATTAAAAAAGGTGAAAAAGCAAAAGTCACACTTGATGCTTATCCCGGATTAGTGATGGAATGCGAAGTCAAACGATTGTCCGATGTAGCTAATCCTCTCAGTGGTACGCTTGATGTTGAACTCAGCATTCCTTCAAAAGATAAACGTATCGCAGCGGGTATGCTAGCCCACGTGGAAATCATTCCATCGATACAATCTGAATACACCATCATCCCTGTTGAAGCTCTTGTCTCATCCAATGGACGCACAGGTATAGTCTATGTCCCAAAAGATGGCAAAGCTGAAAAAAGAACTATCCAGATCCAGCAATTCCATGGCGAACGTGTCGCGATACAATCCGGTCTCGAAGGAGTGACGGAAGTGATCACAGCAGGGAGTGGGTTTCTGGAGGATGGAGATGCTATTTCTGTCGAAAAGTAATTCTCCAGAAAGGGCGGAAAGGCAAATCCAGAGTGAGTGTGGGTGTCTGTGTGAGAGTGTATAATATCAATTAGAATAGGTAAAATTTTGTCGCTCTAATAGAATAGCGATTCCACTCTTCACACTGACACTCACACCCACTCCGGATTGGTTCTTTTTTGCGGAAAAAAAGAACATAAATTAAAAAAGTTTTTAGTTCTTTTTCAAAAAGAACATTAACCACCAAACCAATTACTATGTCACTGACATCCTTCTCAGTAAAGAATTATCAATTCACCATCATCCTGTTCGTACTTGCACTGATGCTGGGCATCAACGCGCTTATCAATATGCCGCGCGGAGAGGATCCACCCTTCGGAGCACCAATCTTTATAGTCCTTGCGGTGTATCCAGGCACGAGTCCTGCAGACATGGAACAGTTGGTAGCCGAACCGATCGAAGATGTACTCTACAATCTTGATGATATCAAGAAGATGGAGACCAACTGTGGTGATGGCCTTATGTTGCTTCAATTGGAATTTAATTATGGAGTGAATGTCGATGGTAAAAACAATGATGTCATCCGCGAGGTCAATAAGATCAGATCATCTCTCCCCGCTGGTATTGTAGTACTCGATGTTATTCGCGCAGCTTCATCTGATGTAGCCATTCTGCAGACCGCATTAGTTTCTTCAACGGCTTCACCAAAAGAGCTCAAAGACAAAGCAGAAGAACTTGAAAAGCTGATTGAACGAAACAAAGACATCAAATGGGTCGAGATACAAGCAGAGCCTGTTGAAGAAGTACAGATTGCACTTCAACTAGACAAGATGGCTGCTTATGGTATCGGATTAAACCAAGTGATCAATATAATCCAGGCCCACAATGTCAATATACCTGGAGGAAGCGTAGACCTTGGTAAAAAAAGATTCAATATCAAAACCAATAGTGAGCTCAGCTCGCTGGATGATATCAGGAGCATCATCATCAAACCTACACCACAGGGCAATACTATCCATCTCAATGATATCGCATTGATTCGTATGGATAAAGCAGAAGAAACTCATATTGCCCGGTTCAATGGACAACCGGCATTGTGGGTAGTCACTGCACTCAAGGACAGAAAAAATATTGTACAAAACCGAGCAGCCATCCAGGAAGCTCTTGATGAATTCCAAACCACGCTACCGGATCACATCACAATGGAAACCAGTTTTGACCAGGAGAAGAATGTGCGCCGTCGATTGTATGGACTCGGTATTGATTTCGCTATAGCCGTTTCACTTGTCCTGCTGACCCTGTTGCCACTCGGTATACGAGCAGCACTTGTGGTGATGATCAGTATTCCTTTGTCTCTAGCGATTGGACTTGCATTCCTGAATTATACCGGATACACGCTCAATCAACTTAGTATTGTCGGCCTAGTCATTGCACTTGGTTTATTGGTGGATGACTCTATTGTCATAGTAGAAAACATCGAGCGATTTATGCGCATGGGGTATAACCGGAAAGAGGCAGCTATTGTAGCTACGAAACAAATTGCTGTTGCTGTAGTAGGTTGTACAGCTACTTTGCTATTAGCTTTTCTTCCATTGGTGTTTCTTCCGGAAGGTTCCGGTGAATTCATTCGCCCATTACCGATGGCCGTATTGCTCACCATCATTGCTTCTTTACTTGTTTCACTGACGATCATTCCTTTCCTCTCAAGCATCATGTTGAAGAATCATGAACGTTCTGAAGGCAATATTTTCTTCAGGGGTTTTAAAAAATATGTCAACGCTCCTTACCAGCGCATTTTGAACTGGTCACTTAAACATCCTGTCCTGGCATTATCATTGACCGGTGTGATTTTTATAAGTAGTCTCGGTCTTGTTCCTTTGATTGGTTTTAGTTTATTCCCCCTTTCAGAAAAACCAATGTTTAATGTGGAGATTAACACCCCACCAGGAACAAGCCTTAAAGAAACGAATCGTATTGCAAGGATTGTCGAGCAAGACTTACTACAATACAATAGAATAGAAAGTGTCAGCAGCAACATTGGAAAGGGAAATCCACGGGTGTATTACAATATCTTTCAACAAGACTTCACTCCTCACTATGCTGAGCTCTTTGTCCAAACGGATCCTGAGATGAAAGTTCCTGATCTTGTCGCTATGACGGATTCACTGAGGATGCGTTACAATACTGTGCCAGGTGCGAAAATAGAAGTCAAACAATTTCAACAAGGACCACCAGTACCTGCTCCATTGGAATTCAGGATCATGGGTGATAACCTGGACACATTGACGAAATACAGTTTTATTCTTGAGGACATCATCAAGAGTACGCCCGGAACCATGTATGTAGGTAATCAATTGAGTTTGCCTAAAACAGATCTCAATGTCATCATTGACAAAGAAAAGGCTGGTGTGATGGGTGTGCTTCCTGCAGAAGTTGCGAGAACCGTTCGATTGAGTGTCGCTGGCCTACCGAATCAAACGTTGAGAAATGCGGACGGAGATGAATACCAGATACAGATGACCATACAGGATTTCGATCCGGAACATGCTCTTGAGATTTTCAAGAAGATGTATGTGACATCTTTATCTGGAGCAATGATTCCGTTGTCTCAGATTGCAGAGATTGTACCTGGAGAATCACCGAATGTGATCCGGCATTACAACAAGGAGCGGTATACCAACGTGACCAGCTTTGTTCAGACAGGCTATAATACACTTGCTTTATTTGATGAAGTAGAAAAGAAACTTGAAGACATTAAACTGCCAACAGGTTATAGGTTTATAGCTGCAGGTGAAAAAGAAACCAGGGAAGAATCATTTGGTGGTATGGGGAGCATCGTCCTTATTACCGTATTTGGATTGTTTGCCATTCTTGTCCTGGAGTTCAGAACCTTCAAGAGTACATTGATTGTACTTTCCGTGGTGCCTCTTGGTATAGTGGGCGCTTTAGGCATCCTTTACCTTGGTGGAGAAACGCTTTCTTTTGTAGCTACGATCGGAATAATCGCCTTGATGGGGATAGAAATCAAAAATTCCATACTTCTTGTGGACTATACTAACCAACTTCGTGAACAAGGTATGCCCCTCAAAGAAGCCGTACTCAATGGTGCGGAAACCCGCTTTTTACCAATACTCCTGACTTCAATGACTGCGATTGGAGGTATGATCCCTTTGGTACTTGAAGGCTCGCCCTTGATTTCCCCATTGGCTTTGGTCCTTATTGGGGGATTGATCAGTTCGACGCTATTGAGCCGGATTGTTACCCCACTGCTTTATATGTTAATTCCACCCGCGGTCACCGTAAAAACGGTGGAATAATGCTTAATCGCCTTAAAAATCAACACTTTATTTATCAAAATGAGCTTGTTCCAGGCAACCTTTTCCTTGATTTGAGCATATTCATTAAATTGATCTCCACAGTATGAGGGACAGTCTTTCTGAAAAAGATGCCATTTCGGGGGCCAAAAAAGGTGATTACACATCTCAGCGGTTTCTCTATGAGAAATACCGCTCAAAGTGGTACATGACCTGTATGCGCTATCTCCCGAACAAAGCTGATGCAGAAGACGCCCTTCAAAACGGATTGGTTCATATTTTTTCGAAACTAGATCAATTTAACCCCGGACTTGGTGAATTTGGAGGATGGACGTCCAGGATCATGACTAACGAGTGTATCCTGATCATCCGGAAAAACCAAAAGAATATGACCACCCAGGAGTTGAGCAATGATCTGCCAGTCTTCTATCGGGAGGAAAGTGCTCTTGATAAAATCTCAAGAGAAGATATCATGAAGATCATTCAGAAATTGCCGACCGGATACCGGATCATATTCAATATGTATGTCTTTGAGGGATACTCCCACAAAGAAATTGCCGAACAACTTGAAATATCAGAAGGAACCTCAAAATCTCAATTATTTAAAGCCAGAAAAATGCTTCAGGAAGCCCTTGAAGTCATTATCTAAAGTGTAATGCCATGGAAGACAAGTTTAACAAATTAGACAATTTCCTGCGTAAGCATCTCAACGATGCGTCAGAAAACCCGGACTGGAATGTACCAGATGATTCCATTTTTGAAAAGGCCATGCGCACAGTTGCGGAAGGCAAGAAAAAACGAAGAGGCTGGATATTAATTCCTGTACTGTTGTTAGGTGCATTGATGGTTGGTGAATTTATTTTGCATCAAAGGGAGGTACAAGCACTCCAGGGAAAAATAACCTCGCTTGAAGATAATCTTGCCAGGGAGTCTGCTGATACTGATCAAACAACAACCTCGACAAACCTCCAGGAAGAAAACTTATCCCAGCAAACCACATCACCCAATCGCAACCACGAAATAAATACACCTGTTTCTTCAGGCACCAATACCCCTTCAACAAAACAAACACCAAGCTCTAAGACCAACATATCCACTAATTCTACGAGCTCTGCCGGTGATGCTCAGTCAAACGCTCAGGTTATCCAAAGTGGGTCAACCAAAAAGAAACCTGTTGCTACTAAAACAAATGATGCAAATAAACCTGGTCAAGAAAACACTACTAAAGGAGCTACTACGAACGTAAAAGCATTACCACTTGCAACTGCTTCACAAAATTCAAAAGGTAATGTTCCAACTATGAACCAGGGATCTACAACTCCTGCTGGATCTACAACTCCTGCTGGAAATGCCTCTTTGGAAGAAAGAACAAATGAAAATATTGCAGAGAATTTGTTAATCACCAATTGGGTGACCAACCCTCTTGCCATCCTCGATATGAGTGGAATTGACAAGGAAGAAACCCTTGTTAACATTCCTTCCGCTAACCCTAATCTGTCGACACCAACAAAATCAGATCCTGTGTATGCTATGCAACTTGGATTGTTGTTGGGAGCTAATCAATCCTGGCTCACGATGAAAAATATACCTCCGGGAGGAAGTGCAAATCTTCACGACTACGACAATAGTCACCTTGGATTCAGCATGAATGTATTTGTGAATAAACCATTTTCACCCAAATTTTCCTGGCAAGCTGGATTGGGATATAATGTGTACAATAATAAATCCGTGCTGGAAGATCAGTTCCTATTGGATATGGATAACGTGACATCAATGCCTAATGGCGAAATGATGTATCAATCGGATTACAATCTCGTGAACCCGATAGGGGAGTATAGTATGCTCCTGGAGTTTAGGGTAAGTGATGATATGCATGAAAATGATACCGTCGTCGAATACACCACCATAGAACAGACTTTCCAAAGTGTGATGTTGGACCTGGGCATTCAATATGATGTCCTGACTCTGGGTGATTTTAAAGTGTCTCTTGGTACCGGCTTAGGTCTTGGCTATCGCTCAGGCTTGAAAAATGCCTTTAACGTCTCTACCTATCACCACGACATTCTCCAAAAGAATGAAATGGAAACCCCTGATTACCTGAATATGGTAAATAGGTGGCATCTCCAGTGGCTTGGAAATGTCAATTTAACGTACTACCCGACAAGGCGCCTGGGGATTGTCCTGGCAAGCCAGTATAATGCCGGTTTGACCAGTATCCGGGACGGTGGCAGTGCTAATGGCCCGCTGACCTTCCTCCATGCCATCAGTTTGTCTGCCGGTGCGACCCATACTTTTTAACCCAGAAAGCTACCCGATTGGAATACTCAAATTATTATCAAAAAAACTTAAAGGCCAGGCAACCAATCCCTGCCTTTTAGCATAGTAGAGGTAAATAGGGTAACAGTATCCTATTCAGTGCAGGTCCAGCCCTGAATAAGCTGAAGATCTGAAAGATGTAAGGTGAAGAATACGCCTTTTGAATTGCACAGGCTGCCCTGATACGGGCAGCCTTTTTTATTGTGCTACCCTACTGAAAAGCTCACCTGATCAAGGTGATATCCCCTTTGTAATGAGCAGATGAACCACCTCCCTCATTCACCGTAAGTGTATACGTATAAACACCACCCGCAACCTGCTTTTCCCTTGAGGTGCCATCCCATAAAATGAATGGCCCCGTTACCGTTTCATCATGTATAGCGTGCACCATATTGCCCCACCGGTCGAATATCAATAACTGGTGGATATACATATTCAAATCCGGGGATCCTGACAAAAGCAAAAGATCATTGATGCCATCTCCATTCGGAGAAAAAACATTTGGAATAAAAAGACTGCATTGATTTTGAAGTATGGTCACGGTGGTATCTGTGGAACATCCTTGTTCGTCGGTCAAAATCACTTGATAAATTCCAGCTGCGAGGTTGTCAATCGATTCTGATTGAACATAGGGAATGCCATTGAGAGTTATGGCGATGGGCGAAGTCTGGTTAGCAATTGAAATTTTTAAGGAGCCATTACTTTTACTACAATCTGCATTCAGATTTACAATGCTTTCAATTTGAAATGTTGTTTTAGCATTTAATGTTGCTGTTCCCTCAGCAGTACATCCCTTTTCATCAATGGCTGACCAGGTGTATGTCCCTGGTTCCAAAGCCGTAAAAACAGGAAGAGTTTGTGTTGTTTGTTGATTGAGCGTATAGGATAGTAATCCTGTTTCATTACTGATATATAATGTAATCTTTCCATCAAGCTGACCACAGGAAGGATCCTCGACGACTGTTGAATCAACTAATAAAGGCTCGCTATCTGCAATCACTGCAAGTTGCACATCTACACAACCATTTTCGTCCATCACATAAACATCGTAATGGCCACCACCAAGTTGCGTAAAGAGGTTGCTCTGTTGAAAACTTATGTCATCAATGGAATACGTGATTTGATTTCCATTTTGTGTCTCAATGGTTAAACTGCCATTTGAATCACCACAAGTTGTAGGCACAGTCAGCATGTTTGAAATAATCACCGGAGGCACCGCGATAACTTCAGTCGTCATCTGCTCGATACATCCTGCTTCATTCATCACACTTATTTCATAGACCCCCTGATCAAGGCCAATAAACAAAGGGGAGTCTTGAAAAAGAATACCATCAATGGAATACTGGAATGGTCCTGTGTTATTGAGGATTACATGAATAGTTCCATTTTGTTGTTCACAGGTTTCATCCGTGACCTCGAAACTATCAATGATATCAACATCCTGTGGAACCAGCAAAACGTCGATGCTGGTCATACAGTTACGGCTATCCACTACCTCAACGGTATATTGACCGTCCGTTAAATTCCCAAATATGTTTGCGGACTGAAAGGGATCTCCATTGAGTGAATATTGATAAGGAGGTGTTCCTCCTAAAGTTGTTAAACTAATTGATCCGTTTAGTAAACCACAATCTGGATGAATGATCACTGTGTCTGTAATCCGGATAGGATCGGATGCTTTAAACTCATGTGAAGTTGTAGCCCCAGCCATTAATCTATCCAGAATACAGACTGTGTCCGAAGTCATCGCATTGATATCTACTTCCGAAACCAAAAAATTGCCACTGATGATTCCATAAAATCGAACGTTGTTGCAATCCCGGGCATCCGTCACGATTCCATACATACCGCCTCCCAATCCTCCTGCTTCGGTCATGACGACCTTACTATTGGCCAGGTTATTGAGATCTACCAATATAATAAGGTCATAATAATAGGAGGTCATGTACAGGTTGCCTCCAAAAAATGTTAAATCCCCTCCATACTCAAACCCTATACTTCCAAGCAAAGTGGCTACACCATTTATCGGATCAAATGTCCACAGTTCGCCATATCTCCCGGTGATGTACAAGATCCCAGCCTTAGAACAAGTCATCGCTTGAAACTGCGAGCCTGGTAAATCAATGATGAAACTGGTAATTCCGGTTAAGGTATCAATGGTGAATATTTCACCATTAGGGTCAAGTCCATATAATGTGCCGTCCGGATGAAAAGCAATATCAGAAGTATTGGAGATATCCAATTCCACAATCAATTCCTTTATGCAGGTTTCAAGATTCAGTCTCCAGATTCCATCGGAACTAACCAGGTAAATGGTTTGTGCTTTTGGTAATACCGGAGCCAGGACAATCAGCACCAGGAAACAAACATGCCTGAACAGAAGTGGTAATATTGCTTTTAGGGTTTGCAACGATGTTCGAATTGGTCATCATGAAGTTACGCAATTCCCTTGCAGGAGAAAGGATGTAATTCAAATAAGTCCGTGAATACTGGGAAGAAGACGTTCATTTGGTCGAAATCCTCAGTCCCTTCGTAGACCTAAATCCATGTCGTGCAATATATCTTTGCTGCATATCATTCAGGAGATTGGCCAACCGGCTGTCCAACTATGCGTCAGTATTTTTCTCTTCAATTGAGGATCATCAACAGGCACCTTTCTGATTTCGGAATCAGACCAGTGTTTGGTTACCTGTTAGGACTCATCTTTTTTGTAGGGTTTTCTGGGTACCTATGGTACGTCACATCATTTGCACCATACATCTTTGCTGTTTTAGGACTGAGCCTGACCACCATGCTCGCAGATCCCGGTAAAATCACATTTATCCAACAACATTTTTCATCGAGAGTCCTGTTCAAGATACGTGCATTGGAAAATCTTTTCGTCGTATTCCCTTTTGTCATCGTCTTGCTCATGCATCATGAATGGTTGGTTAGCGTCGCCGTCATGCTGATGAGTTTACTACTCTCGCTCTCATCCATTAGTCCAACCTTCAATTCTGTCATCCCAACACCTTTCTTTCGCAACCCTTTCGAATTTCTAACTGGCTTTCGAAAAAATCTACCCGGTCTCTTGCTTGCTGCCTTCCTCCTCATCATGGCGATAGTATATTCCAATCCTAACCTTGGCTTGTTTTCGGTTGCTTTGGTATTGCTGATTTGTCTATCGTTTTATATGTCTTCAGAACCGGCTTACTTGGTATGGATTCACCACTTGTCACCAACGGCCTTTTTATGGTATAAAATAAGGCTCGCTATTCTCCATTCATCAATTCTCGTGTTGCCGTACATCCTGGTGTGTATATTGTTTTATTGGGATCATGGATTTTACCTTTTGATCATTTATTTACTGGGTATACTTTACCTGGTCACTGCGCTTTTGGGAAAATATGCATTCTATCCATTGACGATGAATCTTCCCCAAGGAATTATTATGGGACTGGCTTTTTGGTTTCCACCCATTCTATTGTTTCTGATCCCATACTTTTATCGCCGATGTCTCCTTCAACTTCAACCGATCCTAACATGATTCGCCTCGACCATTTATCTAAAGCGTATGGCGGGCATATCGTGCTACGTGACATCAGTCTCTCTTTTGAAAAAGGAGTTGTGTATGGCATCGTCGGAGAAAACGGCTCAGGCAAAACAACACTTTTTAAATGCCTAACAGGGCTCGAATCACATCATGGCCAGGTGACGAGTAAATTTGATCGTCTTAAAGATCATGTTGGGTATCTGCCAACAGATTTATATTTCTTTTCAAAAATGACCGGGCGTGAATACCTGCAATTGTTGTGTAATGCAAGGCAGGTTGTAGAAAAGGAAATGGACCTTAAGAATATTTTTGATCTCCCCCTTGATCAATATGCAGCGACGTATTCTACGGGAATGAAAAAGAAATTGGCTCTAACTGCTATAATGCTCCAACCGAATGAAGTATTCATACTCGATGAACCCTACAATGGGGTGGACATCCACAGCAACATGATCATTACGGAGATCATTCATCGCCTTAAAGCACTTGGCAAAACGGTTTTAATTTCTTCACACATCTTTTCCACATTGAAAGAAACCTGTGATTTTATCCACGTGATTGAAAACGGCCAGATCTCCCGGAGTGTCGGCCGCGATGAGTTTGATGCACTCGAAAAAGAAATGAAAGACTTTACGGTACAGGAAAAAGTCAACCGCTTGCGCCTGATATAAGGATCGCTCTCTGCTCTATGCTTTTTTCCGCCGCGAATTCACGCGAATTTTCACGAATTTGATCTAGTCAGCACTGAAAAAACGACGCTTAAATGACAAACTACACTTTAATAAAAAGGAAGTTATAGGTCATACTCCCCTTTTGTGTAACTTTCTCAAACCAAAAACCCGAAATCATCATGCGAGCACTACTCTTGATCAATTGCTTATTGATTTCCTGGGCCACCTATAGCCAAACCACACAAAACTATTTTTCCCGGCCGGGCCTTAATGTTAATTCCTATCATGTGTGTTATATCGATTGTGGCTATTCCACCTCTTATACATTTTTGTCCAAAACTGTAATGGGTAATGATACTGTTCTATCCTTTGTTCATAATGATGGGGGATTTCCATCTTTGTTACTGCAGGTGATTGATAAAAAAGTTTACCAGTATTACTCCCCTACGGAAAAACAACTTCGTTATGACTTTGGACTTGAACCCGGAGAAGTTATCACCGAAGGTTATTATGCACAGTCCACTGTCGTAAGTAAATCAGATACGACAATATTGAATGGTGAAACAAGAATAAAACTCACACTCATCAGGGATGATTCCACACCCGTCACGTGGGTAGAGGGCATTGGTGATGTTGATCGCGGGTTGGCACCAGATGACTACGATCCTATGGCGATAGATTATTTCTTTTGCGCCCGTGACAGCACAGGTGACCTTTTGGTCAATGAAAGTGAATTGGCAGATTGTCTATACTATGGTTGTGTAGCACCGACTCCTGATTTTACGTATGAGCAAAATGACTCGACAGTTTCCTTTTCTAATACATCCCTGTTTGGAAAATTCTTTACCTGGGATTTTGGAAATGGAGACACGTCCAATCTGGAAAATCCAGTTTATAGTTATCCTAAACCCGGCTGTTACTTTGTCAAACTCACTGTAAGAAATGATTGTTATCCAGAAGCACGATCGATCAAGCGAACAATACCAATATGTATTGCTCCGGATTGGAGTGTAAAAGATTCAACCGAATTCAGTGCTCCTTTCAGAATAAAACGAATTTCAGATCAACTTCAATTTGTATTTCGTGACCCGAATTATCAAACCAGCAATTTGTTGCGATCAGTTGATAATGGGTTGACTTGGCAAGCTGCCACCCTTCCTCCGTCAACAGGGCCAAAGGTCATCACCGATTTAGAAATGTATGACGATTTGCGAGGGATCCTGACCTGCAGGTATGAAAGCCCAACCAATGGAACGATCGGTGTTTTGGTTACCAATGATGGAGGATTGAGCTGGGAAGAAACAGCCGGGATACACCAGGCCATGCGATTTGTGGTACTCGGGACGAATGGCGAAGCATGGGTTTCGGGAGATGAGTGGGTTACGGGTGTGAAGGGATATTACAGATCGCTCGATTATGGAGAAACGTGGACCAATCTCACCTCTTCGCTGGACGGCTATTCACATGAATTTTTTAATATTGATAATTCACTTCTCATCACATCAACCTTTAAAGGACTTCATCCACCACCTTTGGGCCGCTATTACATAAATAAATCTTCAGATGCCGGTTTGACCTGGGATCTAACGGTATTGCCAATGTATCTCGGCAGAATTTATTTTGTAACGGACAGCATTGGTTTTGGATATGATTATGACAATAGTGAAAGTGGTCTTTATAAAACAGCAGATGGTGGAGATACCTGGATATTGGTTGACTCTAATATACATGTTAGGGAAATCAGTTTTTTCAATTCAGAGATTGGTTGGGTCTCAGATCGGAATGGCACCGTTTATTCAACGAGTGATGCGATGCAGACCTATCAAAAGACAAATTGCGCTGGCAACGGTATAAGCTCATTGAATCCGATCTCCCCTAAAGAAGTCATAGCTGTCTCCGGAAAGAATATTGTTTTCTACAAAGGCTTTACAGGGGACGTTTGTTCTTCACTGGATGAAGATTTCGACGGCTACTTCGGAAGTACCGATTGCGATGATACCAATGCTGATATACATCCATTAGGAATTGAAATTGCAAACAATGGCATCGATGAAGATTGTGATGGCATGGATCTGATCACCCAAACACACGAAATAGCGGATAAGAAAATTTCCATTTATCCAAATCCCGCATCAGAAACATTGTTCATAACTACCGACTTGTCAACAGAGATGTTGATTTCGATATTCGATCTCACCGGTCAATTAATACACACTCAATCCGGAATAAATGAAATTGATATTTCCTCCTTCCCTGAAGGATTGTATTTCATTAAAGTGAGTTCACCTGCACATCAAATGAATGTGGTTGAGAAAATAGTTGTGGTGAGGTAGTTTCCGCCACGAATTCACGCGAATTTCCACCAATTTGATTT
>DASXWI010000059.1:0-3744 GCA_036503755.1 Saprospiraceae bacterium
TGCCAGGATTGTAGGGGAGGTTTTAGGTAAATACCATCCTCACGGTGACACGGCAGTTTACGACTCCATGGTGCGGATGGCGCAGGATTGGTCCCTGAGGTATCCACTAGTCAACCCCCAAGGTAACTTCGGAAGTATGGATGGTGATAGTCCTGCAGCCATGCGATACACGGAGGCAAAACTCATGCGTATCGCTGATGAACTCCTTGATGACATCGAAAAGGATACGGTTGATTTTAAACTCAATTTTGATGATTCACTTGAAGAGCCATCAGTCCTCCCTGCGAAAATTCCAACCCTCCTGATCAATGGCTCAAGTGGTATTGCCGTTGGGATGGCCACCAATATGCTACCTCACAATCTAACTGAGGTTGTACATGGTGTCAACGCAGTGATCGATGATCCAAATATTACCCTTGATGAATTAATGAAGTTTATCAAGGCCCCTGATTTTCCAACAGGTGGCATTATCTATGGTGTAGAAGGTATTCGTGAAGCATACGAAACAGGTCGTGGAAGAGTAGTCCTCCGAGGCGTAGCAGAAATTCAAGAAGGCCAGCATGGCAATGATGTCATCATCATTAAAGAGATACCCTATCAGGTAAACAAAGCCAACCTGGTAAAAGCAATTGATGATCTTAGGAATGAGGAGAAGGTAAAAGGCATCTCTTACGTCCAGGATGAATCCAGCAGGGAAGGTATTCGTATTGTAGTAGAGTTGAAACGTGATGCAATTGCAAATGTGGTACTTAGCCAGCTGTATAAATTTACGCCGCTACAAACCTCCTTTGGTATCAATAATATAGCCTTGGTGCATGGAAGGCCAAGAACACTCAGTCTGCGTCAACTCATTGATGAATTTATCACCTTCAGGCTGGAAGTAATTGTCCGCCGGACAAAATTTGAACTTAAAAAAGCGGAGGAAAGAGCACACATTCTGGAAGGTTTGCTAATTGCGCTTGATAATCTCGACGAGGTCATCAGGTTGATTCGTGAATCCAAGACAGTTGATGAAGCGCATGCGGCTCTTGTTGAAAGATTCGGCTTGTCAGATGTTCAAACCAAAGCGATTCTCGAAATGAGATTGCAGCGTTTGGTCGGTCTTGAAAGAATGAAGATCCAGGAAGAGTATGATGAACTGATCAAAACCATTGCTGATCTGAAAGATATTCTTGCAAGCGAAGACAGACGCAGAGGGATTATCAAAACGGAACTTGGCGAGATCAATGAAAAATATGGTGATGCACGTCGGACGGAGATCACATTTGCTGATGGAGAGATCAGTATTGAGGATATGATCCCGGATGAAGATATGGTGGTCACCATTTCGCATTTAGGTTATGTCAAGCGTACCAATATATCAGAATACCGTACACAAGGCAGAGGTGGTCGCGGTTCGAAAGGGAGTAGTACGCGAGATGAAGACTTTATCGAGCATATGTTTATTGCCAGCGCGCACAACTATTTGTTCCTGTTGAGCGCACAAGGGATTTTTTATAAAATCAGGGTTTATGAAATTCCGGAGGCATCCAAGACATCGCAGGGTAGGGTTATTCAGAACCTTATTGAATTACCGAAAGAAGATAAGATTAAAGCTTATATCATCATCAAGGATATAGAGGATAAGCAGTTTACGAACAGTCATTATATTCTATTCTGTACGAAGAAGGGTACAGTTAAGAAAACGTTGGTTGAAGAATATGCCAAATCAAACATCAGCAAGATCCGGGCATTGACGATCAATGAAGGCGATATGTTGATTGATGCACGGCTTACTGACGGTAAGAGTGAAATCGTGATGGCGAATAAGAAAGGATATGCAGTCCGGTTCAACGAAGATGATGTACGCAGCATGGGACGCCCGGCAGCAGGTGTAAGAGGGATGACGCTTCAAGGTGATGATGATGAAGTAGTAGGCATGCTTTCGGTTAGTGAAAATGATACAAGTTCGACCATTCTCGTAATTTCTGAAAACGGATATGGAAAACGTTCAGAACTTGAAGAATACAGAAAGACCAAGCGAGGAGCTAAAGGAGTAGGTACTTTGAAAATCACCGACAAGACGGGTGAGTTGATTGCCATCAAGGTTGTAGACGAGACAGATGATCTCATGATCATTAACGAGTCTGGAGTAGCCATCAGAATGCCGGTCAATGAAATCAGGGTCATGGGAAGGAAAACACAAGGTGTGCGATTGATCAACCTGATAGACGATGATAGAATTGCAGATGTTGGCGTGATCAGGAATGAAGATGGAGATGGCCAGGCACCTAAGGATCAGGATCGTTCAGAAGAAGAATAGCTTTCTATTTGAGTAAACCGGAATAGTAAAGCCAAAGCCGTTGCTTGTTTGGGATCTGTCTTTTGGATTTATTAAACAGATTTTAACAAAATGAAAACGTATAGGGCTGATTTTTTTCGTCTTTATCCCAGTTAGTATATTTGACACCAATTCACTTGAAAAAATCATTTTGTACATGAGAAAAGTACTGTTTCTGATTCTTTTGGCTTCAGCAGGAGTCAACCTTGTTGCCCAGGATCCTGTAAAGGACATGAAGAAAGCTGCCCGTTCGCTGGCTACCTATAATCTTGATCCTTCGTTGAATGCAGATAAATTGACTGAGGCTATAGCATTGGCAAATTCATCTATTAGTGATCCCTTAAACCAGGCTGATCCGATAGCATGGCAGACCTATGGTGACGTCTTTATGACTTTAGTCAATAATGATGTTGGCCACTTTGTCATTGATCCAGCCTACCAGGTAAGTGATCCAATGGCTGCCGGAAAGGCCTTCAAAGGATTTAAGATGGCTTCAGAATTGGCTGCCAAACCATACCAATCCAAGGATGCGATGAAGGCTTTAGCGGGAGGAATGCAGAATATCTATTATATGGGTTCAGCACTTTATCAATCCAAAAATTTTGAAGGCGCTTATGAAGCTTTCAAATCTACTTACGAAGGATATGAGTTGCTAAAGAAGAACAATGAACCTACAACTTTCGAGGAAGCTGAGCATAACAAAGCTTTATATTATGCGGGATTGTGTGCGCAACAGGCAGGGAAATTAGAGGAAGCAAAAGCGGTGTATAAAAAGGTAGTAGAAACAGGAAATGCAGAGCCGGGTGTTTATGAAGCACTCATCGTATTATATAAAGATGAAGATCCTGCATTATCAGAGAAATACCTTTTAGAAGCCCGCCAAAAATATCCTGATGACCAGGCATTACTTTATGCAGAAATTAACCTATTACTTGCTAAAGGTGAGTTAACCAGCCTGATCTCCAAACTTGAACAGGCCCTTTCAATGGATCCTAACAATGCTTCCATATACATTACACTTGGACAGATTTATGACAAATTGTACCAGGATAATGCCACTACTGACCCAGTAGTCGCTGAAGAGCATTTTAGCAAAGCCATGAGCTATTACCAGCAAGCACTCACGAAGGATCCAAAGAGTTTTGATGCTACGTACAGCGTTGGTGCACTTTGGTATAACAAGGCTGCAGCGTATTCCATCGAGCTGAATGAACTTGCTAATGATTATACACCTGCAGGTACTAAAAAGTATGATGCGAAAAAATTGCAAATGGATGAAACTTTCATCAAGGCGCTACCTTTTTTCCAACAAGCTGAAGTACTCAATCCGAAAGATGTAAATACACTCATCGCCTTAAAGGAAATTTATGCCCGGCAAGATAAATTTGACCAGGTAGAGATATACAAGAAAAAGCTGACAGACC
>DASXWI010000060.1:0-5220 GCA_036503755.1 Saprospiraceae bacterium
ATAGAGTATTATGTCACAGCAAAGAGTAATTGGGGCACAACTCCATCGACTATGCCTCGCACTGCACCGGAAGGGTATTATACTTTCAGAATCGATTAAAAAAAATCATGGCGATAGGTGTAGCCATCCAGCTACACCAACGCCATGAGTAGCTTTCAGCTACGGAAGCTCTTTTATTACCGCATTTTCTGATTATTTTTAGGCATGAAAACACACAAATCCTTACTAATCCTTATTTCTTGCCTCTTCTCCTTAGACTTGCTCCATGCACAGCAAGTCTATGAGTCACATCATTATGGTTCGCCAGGAGATATATACTTGTATAATCGTTTTGCCCCTGGCCTTCTTAATGATGCTATTACGCAAGATGGACCCAGCGTAACCTGGGATGTGAGTTCAATGGCGACCTTGAATACCCATGTTAACCAAATTCTTGAACCCGGAGAGGCAATTAATCAATTCAACTTTCTTACCATTTGTGCCTTGAGCGGGCTTTCAACATTTGATTGTTTTGAAATTTGGGACAATACAGACCAGGCTGTGCAACTAAAGGATTCGTTGATCCTGCTGGATTTTATTCTACATGATCTCCAACGGTTTCAATCTAGAGAAGGAGATCTATTGCTTGAAAACTTTATAGGATTTACAGTTGATCTTGGGGGCACACCTACACAGGCTGTGATCGTCTATGAAAATCAGGATACGATTATGCATTTCCCGATCAATTATGCTGATGCCTGGACATCTCAGACGCGCTATGGTCTTGATCTGACTTCTGTAGGACAGAATATCATTTATAATTCTACGCAATCAAGGATTACCACTATTGATGGATGGGGGACAGTGCAAACTCCTTTCGACACTTTTGAAAATGTCATCAGGCTTCGTTCAGAGATCCTTAGACTGGATACCATAGTCCAGGACGGTACAGACACCACAACGCTCATCGCGGACCAGATTGAATATATGTGGCTGGATACAAATTATTCCCTACCCATTATGACGGCCAATGGATTGATCACTCCTAATGATTCGGTTATTCTCAATGCTGTAGAGTATGTGTATGAAGCATCTTGTCCATTGCCAACGTGGTCCCTGGATGCAGGAAGCCAGGTATTTGAAATAGATACATCAGGTACGGTAACAGTAGATTTTACTATTCTCAATAACAATGCAGATATTTTCAGTTGGGATTTTGGCGATGGTCAGTTTATAACGTCTAATGGGGATACTTCGCATACTTACAATGAGCCTGGTGTATACTCGATTGCGGTAGCTGGTTGTATGACAGATTGTCTACCGTTGAATAGTTGTAGTTTCCAAATCTTGTCCATATTGATTGTGGATAGCACGACGGCTATTACACATATTGACGGAATGGATATTGGAATTAAGCTTTATCCAAATCCTGCTCAAGAACATTTCAACTTGTTCATTCCAGCCGACTTGGGCAAACAACATTTCAGAATTGCAGATATGACTGGACGAACTCTTCAAACAGGAGTGATTAATGAAGGCGAGACAAGACTTGCAACAGATCTACTTGCAAATGGTCTTTACTCCATTCAATTCACTTCGATCACGAAGCCAAATGATCCGATAGCTATCACCCGTTTTATGATCATGAAGGAATAAAGAAGGGCACACGTTCTCCTCGTATGCCCCCTCTTTCTACAACAAGCTCAATTTTATGTTTAAATGGTTAATTGGGGAAATGGTTAAATGTGTTTGGTTAAATGGTAATTGGTAAATGTTAAATGGTTAACTCATGTTTGTATGCCACTTACCATTTACCAATAATAATTGGCATGTACCTTCAAACTAAACGGCGTTCCCGCAGTAAAATGAATTTCTGAAACGGGTACCAGTTCATCTTTCAAACGACTTTCTGTATCAAACTGGGCTTCACGCCAGCGAACATCAAAAATGTTTTCGATTGCGAAACCAAATTCAAACTGTCTTATTCTTTTTGAAAATAACGCATCTACAATAGTATATCCTTCAGCGATTACAGTGTTGTTTTCATTTGCAGGTCTGTCTCCCAGGTGCTTATAGCGTATACTTCCATTCCATTGGTTGGCAGTTTGGATTGTAAACCCACCAATACTTGAAAACTTAGGTGCAAGAGGAATATAATTATGCCCTTCCGGTTCATCTACTGTTATGGCAGCTGTAAGATTTAGGTCAACGTCTGCATAAAGCCAATCAAGAACTTGCCATCTTCCTGAAAATTCGATGCCTTTGCGTGTTGTCTTCCCACTAGGTTCGACAATAGCTTCATCACCTACGTAAACAAACTCCTGATCGAGATCCAGGTGCCATATAGTTCCGGCCAATAGAAGACGTGGTATGGGTTTCCAGATCGCCCCAATATCAATCCCGAGCGCGCGAGGTAAGGTCTCAACTGATTTCTGAGCAACAACAACACGTGTATCATTGGAATGAAAGCCATAGCCAATGTTGCCAACTAACTGGATTTGGTCAGAAAGCTGAACATAAGCATTGAGTTTCGGACTGAATACCTGGTCTGTAGCCTTCTTAATCTCATCACCGGCCAGGTGATCAGTGTATTGGAAGGAAAAATGATCGTAACGCAAGCCTGCATTCAATGTAACCTTACTGGAAAGATCGATGGTTTCATTCAGGTAAACACCGATATTTCCTTCCTGTATATTTCCATAAGACAAACGTTCGAGAATGGTAGTTTTTGAAAAAGTATGGGATAATTCATTGTCATTCGAAAAATCCTTCCTGTATTGAAGACCTATTTCTGTTTGAAGACCAATTCCCTTTAATTCATCCCTCCGGGTGTAAGCTCCATTGTATCCCAATAAATTTCTGTTTTCTTTTTGCTTGATCTGGTCTCCATGGATGCTATCCTTCAGGAAGAAAGTGAAATTGGAATACAACTCAAAATTGTAATTGGTATAGAATACCTGGTTTTTAAAATAACTGTTAGGTGATAAGGTGGAGGTCAACTGCATGTTTGCATTTGACCTGGATGTTTCTCCACCTTCTGTATCATCCACTGCTCCAAAGAATCCTATGCTTCCATCTTGCACTGCCCTCAGTGGAATCTGTCCGGAAGCATCCCACTTGCTCGAAAAGACGGAAGCTGATCCAGTGAGATAATGATTGGAACCGAGGGATCGATTATATTTTCCAAAAAAACTATATCGACTGAAATCCTGTGGACTTTCAAAGTATCCATCTGTTCGCATGTATTCACCGGCGATGTATGCATTTTGTTGCTGGTGCTGGCTTCCTTCCTTCAGTAAACTTATTAATCCAAGTCCTCGTAAGGTGTTGAATTGACCAGTTTGAATTGAAACCATATTTTCTTCAAGGTGATTCATAGTTTGAAAACCTACGTAGCCTGCAGTAGCCATATTTCCTTGATGTGTATGATAAGGTCCTTTTCCAAAATGAACGCGATCCACTGTTTCCGGAATGAGGTAGTGTAAGTCTGCATAACCTTGTCCATGCGCATGGGAAACCATATTTACCGGCATGCCATCCGTAGTAATCGCGATATCCGTTCCATGGTCAATGTCAAATCCACGAAGGAAGATCTGTTCAGCCTTTCCACCTCCCGCATGTTGTGCGATAAATAGACCTGGTACAAGCCGAAGTACCTCTTGTGAAGTATTGATTGTTCTAAGCGAGACATCTACAGCTGCAATAATCTCTTGGTGCGCTTCAGGATCTGCACTTACCTCCACTGATTCTAATTCAAAAGGAACTGGTTTAAGTTGGTGATGAATAACCTTTTTTTCACCCTCTTTGACTACTATTTCTTCCTTGTAATTTTCAAATCCGAGATATTCAATTTGAAGTACATAAGTACCAGGTTCCAGGTTTGCAAATACATACTGTCCGGTAGTATTCGAAAGACATTGATACTTTCCATCAGTAAGAACAACCTGGGCACCGACAATAAAATCATTCGTTGCAAGGTCGATGATTCTACCCTGGATAGAACCCGTCTGGCTTTTCAAGGATAATGGCGTCAAACATACCATGGCTATAAAAAATGCGAAGAATCTCATGATGACAGGATCTACGTTTCTTATAAAACAATAGCCCTTGCCTCATCACAAATCCTGCATTGGAGATTTGGGTTATTGGCAAATACTCCCTGGAGTTGTTTCACTCCAACCTCAGCATTTGCCGTCTTTGCCATTAGTACTCCTTCAAGGCACCTTGTCTCCGGATCCTTTGTGCCAGTAACCAGTGCTTTATGTAAATGCTCCTCTGATTTAGCAGGATTGTCCAGCACATAGTACAATTCTGCCAGCATTTTATTGACATCAATATTGGATGGCCGAATTTCATATTCCATCAGCGCATATTTTAATGCCTGTTCAGGTTGTTTCAGCAAATCAATATATACACCAGCCATTTCCAGGTTCATCTTATGTCCGGATGTCTCATCTTCAGCCAGCATCTCCAGAATATCCTGTGTTAATTCACCTGCTTTTTTGGAATTTCCTTTTTGCATTTCGAGGTTAGCGCGTGACATATAAAAACCAACTTCAGGAATAAGATGCATAGCCAAATCACTCAGGCTATCTGATTTTGCAATTTCACCAAGCTTAGCATAAATGTCCGCCATAGCTGCAATGGCAAAAGGATAATTTGGTCTCGCTTCAAGGGCTAATGCATATTGAAGCAATGCACTATCCTGCATGCCATAACGATCATAAAGATGACCCAGGGTAAGTCTTGCCCATTCGGTTTGTTCCATACCCGGATAGCCAGCAGTTACAGCCATTTTCATGGCGGCAATTGCCTCATCTACCATTCCATGAATTTCTCTGAGATAAGAAATGCGGCTATAGGAACGTAAATCAGGACGTATGGACACCATTTTATCGGCATAGCCAACAGCAATATCATAGTTACCCAATTCTACATTGGCATCTACCAATACGCCATAGATGTCGGCTGAATATGGGTTGACTTTCAATGCTTCTTCTCCAAGTAATTTGGCTTCTTCAAAACGATGAAGGGACAAGAGAACCGATGCTTTGTCAAGTTTTGCCCGGTAAACAATTGGGTCTTTTACTTCCTGGGTCAAAACTTCGTCTATCAAATTAAGTGCAGCTGGATAATAGTGACCATGTTCGCCTGAAATGCGCGCTTCCATCATGAAGAGTTCTGCAAGCATAAGTTTTGATTCCAGGTCATCAGGATTGTTACTGATTTTTGTTGCAAGTG
>DASXWI010000061.1:0-3202 GCA_036503755.1 Saprospiraceae bacterium
GTGGATACAGAAATCGAACTCATCGTATTGATCGATGAAAATTCTGCTTCTGCTTCAGAGATTGTTTCCGGCGTCATGCAGGATCTCGACCGCGGTGTGATTGTAGGACAACTCTCCTATGGAAAAGGCCTGGTGCAGAACACATTTGATATCGGGTATAACGCAAAAGTCAAACTGACTACCTCTAAATACTACATTCCAAGTGGTCGTTGCATTCAATCTGTTGAATATAAAAACGGGGATCGTGTCCATATCCCGGATGACAAGCGAGCCAAATTTAAAACACGTGCAGGCCGCACTGTGCTTGACGGAGGAGGTGTACAACCTGATCTACCAATGCCCTCAGAGAAGCGTCCTTTGATTGTCAAAAAACTGATGCAACAAGACATCATCTTTAAATATGTGACCGAGTATTGTATCGGGCTTGATAGTATTGCTTCGTTGGAAACTTATCATTACACGGATTTTGCTGCTTTCAAAGCTTACCTGGATAAAAGTGATTTCAAATTTGAAACCGATACGGATGAAGCGATCCGTAAATTGAGTGAAGTGGCTTCTTCAGAATCTTATTCTCCGGAATTAACAAGCCATGTCGATGAATTGAAAACAATCGTTGCAAAAGAAAAAGCAAGCCAGGTCACGCAATACCAAAAAGAGATTCTCCAGGCTATTGAGCGTGAGGTCCTCAGTCGCTTTTACTTTGAGACAGGTTTAGTGCGTCACCAGTTGAAAAATGATCCTGAGTTGGCCAAGGCGATCAGTGTACTCAATAATGAAAAAGAATACACGTCGATCCTTCAAGGAAAGTAGTTGACAGATCGGTGTCCGATTCCGTTCTACGCATTCTAGTATATATATGTATATCCTTCACATAGAGACAGCCACTCCTATTTGTTCTGTGGCCTTGAGCCAGGGTGCGGATCTGCTGGCTTATCGGGATATGCAGGAAGGGATGAACCATACCGCCATGCTAGCTCCCATGATTGAGGAGTTATTGCAAACCATTTCCATCAGGCCTTCCGACCTCTGTGCCATTTCGGTAAGCGCTGGTCCTGGATCCTATACCGGGCTGAGAGTTGGGAGCTCCACGGCAAAAGCTATGGCTTATAGTCTCAACATCCCAATCCTGGCTGTGCCCACACTTGCAGCTTTGGCGAGTGCTTCATTTTTAGCCAATCCTGATGCTGATTTAGCATTACCTATGATAGATGCCCGCCGTAAGGAGGTCTATGCGGCTCTATTTGACCGGGCTGGTCAGGAACTCTGGCCGGCTGTTTCCGTTATACTGGAAGAAAAATTCTTTTCAGATGTTCTTCCCCGGACCGGGCTTATCGTCGGATGTGGGGATGGTTCTTTGAAAATTGGTGATTTAGCAGGACTTGCCGGCAATTTCCGGGTTGAAAAGGAGATTCTATGTAGTGCGCGACATCTGGTTGCCCCGGCTTGGGAACTTTTCCAGCAAGGAATGGTCCGTGAGCCACTCCATTTTGTCCCCTATTACCTAAAGCCGCCCAATATCACGGTGCCCAGGCAGGCGGGTTTCGCTTAACAACCGAAGATACCAGCAGATTCTGATCAGGTTAGATATTCATAAGCATTTGTATATAAATCAAATGCATAACATATACTATTGATATTCAATAGTTTAATTATTGTTAAAAACAATATGGTATGGTTTATGATAATTCATACATGAATCCGAATAATCTCGCTCATGATGAAAAAGAAGACTGAAATTGTAAGTTTGCGCAAAGGGACCAGCGAAATAGAACTCAATTACGCTGATCTCAGAAAAGCTGTGTTAGTACTTAGGGCCGTTAACCACAAGCTCAGGCAGCGTGTGATTGATTTGCTTGAAGAACATGCCACGATGACTGTAACCGACATTTACATTAAACTGCGCCTGGAACAGTCCGTTGCATCCCAACATCTGGCTATCCTGCGTCGCGCCGGGGTCGTTCTCACCGAACGCCAGGGTAAGTTTATTTACTACTCCCTGGACAAAGACAGACTCAACCAGATATCCAAGCTGGTAGAAGAGCTGGCCGGCTAAATCTTTGCTTGAGGTAGACCCTTCAAGGGGTTGATTCTGTGAAGATTAAAAAATATTTTATCCCCCCATTTTTTTACATTCCCTTAATTATCAATCCATTATCCCGCAGTGGGTGATTGCCACCGTATTACAAATGCATTTTTTTTGTAATATCATTTGGTTGAGTCAAATCTTAATTGCAAATTTGTTGCTAAGGTTTAACTCAAAATAGGAAATGTATGAAAAGGACTAAGGTCACCTTTCAGCAAGAGAAGCTTACGGTGTCTACAGAACTTATGCGGGCATTAGCACACCCTCTCCGTCTCAAGATTCTGGAATTTTTGGATCAAAACAAAAACATCCAGGTGAATCACATCTACAACACTCTCAAGATCGAGCAATCCATTGCCTCTCAGCACCTTCGGATATTGAAGAACGCTGGTGTATTGGTGGCTGATAAGGATGGTAAGTATATGCACTACACGATAGACTACCAGAGGGTTAGTAATGCTGTGAAGGCTATTAATCGTTTTATGGGAAAATAAGCCGGAGCCCATTCGTTCAAAGATTACCATTCAATCCCATCCCAAATTTTTCTCTTCAGGGCCACCCCTGGGCTGAACGTCAGTCCTGCTCCTTTAGAAAATCCTTTCCACAAGTTTGCAATGCTAATGTCTTATCATCATGATGAGGTCACACCATTATGCCTATTGCAAAAGCTTGCCAGGGAAGACAGGGATGTTGATGGAAAAGTAATCTTTAAACGATCGGGTTATCCGCTTGGTTCTGCGGGTTAGCATCAGCTTGTTGCTCATGTTTGGATTTGAAGATCCTGCGATGAAACACTAGCAAACTAATTACTCCGGTGGAGATCGCCGCATCAGAAATGTTGAATACAGGCCGGAAAAACTGGAATCGCTGACCTCCCCAGATTGGAAATCCATCAGGTAGCTGCGTATCAATTAAAGGGAAATAAAGCATATCAACCACCTTTCCATAAAGGAATGGGGCATAGCCTCCTTCGGCTGGAAAGAGTGTTGCCAGGCCTCCATGATATGGTGTCGCGGAAAAGATCAAGCCATAGAAAGCACTATCCAGGATATTGCCTAACGCGCCAGCAAGGATCAATGAAAAGGAAAAGATCACTCCAAAGGTTTCTTTTCCTTTGAT
>DASXWI010000062.1:0-6305 GCA_036503755.1 Saprospiraceae bacterium
ATCATAAGTCAGGGTATCATTAAGGACTTCAACCAAAGTATCTGACATGACAAGTAAATGATTTCGATGTTCAATAACGATGTAATAAGGTATCGACAGATTTATACCGCAACATGTGAAAGTATCTACAAATAGGATAGAACCATCCTGCTGAAGCAAACCAGCAGCCTGGCAAATAGGCACACCATCACTATCGGGATTTTCACGCAAGCTTACCAATATCCAATCCACGGTAGTCTCAGGATATCCGGCACTGCCATTGTCAGGATTACCTTCTGAATTGAAAAAGTTACCCTCAAGGCCCATATAATTCCATGGTGGAACAGAATAAGGTTGACCCGATGGAGTATATTGAATACCAAAAAATGGATCTTCATAACATTGACCCGGGAGTACACCAATCTGGTTGAGTGAATTTCGCATTGGAAGGGCATATTCTTCATTTCCATTTGCTAAAATAGCTGCACCTTCCAGGTAAACAAACGCATTTACATAAACACAACCAGGAGGAATAATCGTAATGATCACTATGGTAGTGTCACATAACAATGGATTATTTGGATCACAAACTGTCAGGCAAAAGGTATCCTGTCCATCATATCCGGCATCAGGATTATATAAGGCGCATATACCTGTATTGGTAACCATCCCTTCAACTGGTTCTTCACATAAAGATATCGTGGTTGCAGGAACAGAAAACATCGTAAGTTCATCAGCACACACCTGGAATGAACTGTCTTCCGGAATCGTCACATAGATGGTGTCAATAACAGGTGTAATGGTGACAACAACCAACGCTGTATCACAAAGCGACGGTATGCCATCATCACATATCGCGTACATAAAGCTATCTACACCAACGAAATCCGGATCTGGTGTATAAGTCACTGTACTGTCTCCTGTATTTACTATCACCATACCATGTGAAGGTGGTTCAGTGATCTCAGGAATATCAAGGGGACTATCCGGATCACTATCATTAGCAAGGACATCTATATCAACAGGTGTATCCTCCGGTGTTGTCGCCATATCATCTACTGCGACCGGTGGATCATTGACTGGAGTGACTGTGACTATGACAATTGTTGTATCACATAACAATGGAATATTTGGGTCACATACAACGAGACAGAAAGTATCCTGCCCATTAAAATTGGGATATGGAGTGTAGGTTGCACATGTCCCGGTAATGACGACCGTTCCATTGGAAGGTTCTTCACATAACGCAATTGATGTGGCTGGCTCTGTAAAAGTAGTGAGTTCATTGGCACATACAGTAAACATGCTATCCTCTGGTATAGTCTCATAGATGGTATCAATAACAGGGGTAACGGTGATCACAACTGTAGCTGTATCACATAAAGAAGGCACCCCATTATCACAAATCTCATACATGAAACTATCTATTCCAACGAAATCCGGATCCGGTGTATACGTAATAGTGCTATCTCCTGGATTAACCATGGCCATACCATTTGCAGGTGGTTCAGTAACATCAGGTATTCCAAGTGGACTGTCTGGATCGCTATCATTGACAAGCACATCGATGTCGACGGGTGTATCCTCCGGAGTGGTGGCACTGTCATCTACAGCAACAGGCGGATTGTTTAACGTATCAATGATGATAATGACAATCGTCGTGTCGCATAATAACGGAGTATTCGGATCACAAACGACAAGGCAAAAAGTATCCTGTCCATTGAAGCCTGGATCAGGAGTATAGGTTGCACATGTGTCAATGATGCTGACTGTACCATCACCAGGATCATCGCATGAGGAAATGGAAGTTGCCGGCTCTGTAAATGTGGTAAGCTCAGATGCACAAACTGTAAATGTGCTGTCTTCCGGAAGTATGACAATGATGGTATCAATTTCAGGTGTGACCGTGACAATCACAACTGCCGTATCACACAGAGGTGGTATGCCATCATCACAAATAGCATACATAAAACTATCGACACCGACAAAGTCCGGATCAGGTGTATAGGTGATGGTGCTATCACCAGGATTGACCATAGTCATACCATGAGAAGGTGGATCTGTCACTGTAGGTATCCCAAGTGGACTATCCGGATCACTGTCATTGGCGAGTACATCTATATCTATAGGAGTATCTTCAGGTGTTGTGGCCATATCATCTTCAGCAACCGGTGGATCATTAACAGGGGTTACGGTGATGATGACAATGGTTGTATCGCACAACAAAGGATCATTAGGATCGCATACGACAAGACAGAAAGTATCCTGCCCGGTAAAGTTGGAATCAGGTGTATATGTTGTGCATGTTCCCACAATTAAAACCGATCCATTTGAAGGTTCATCACACAATGCAAGAGAAGTAGCAGGTTCGGTAAAAGTGGTAAGTTCATCGGCACAGACCGTAAACAGACTGTCCTCCGGAATGGTCTCATAAATGGTATCAATGAAAGGTGTTACCGTGACAATAACTGTAGCTGTGTCACACAATGGTGGCAAGCCATCATCACAAATAGCATACATAAAACTATCAACACCTACAAAACCCGGATCAGGTGTATATGTAATAGTACTATCCCCGGGATTGACCATGGTCATACCATGAGATGGTGGTTCAGTGACAACAGGAATACCAAGTGGACTATCCGGATCACTGTCGTTGGCGAGCACATCTATATCTATAGGCGTATCCTCAGGCGTGGTGGCTATATCATCTACAGCAACAGGTGGATCCTGACATGCCAAATCTCCACCCTGAGAACTACGTGTATCTACAAAGGCGCCATAGACATTAATGATGTTGATGACGCTTGCAAGAGCTCCAACGGAAATTCTGATTTCATCAAATGGCATGGTGGTCTTGAACCCAACATTATAAACGCCTGCGTCGGGATTAATAAAAAGAATAAGCAGCTCTGCATCTATAAGGTTGGCACCGAAAGCAAATTCCTGAAGAGAACCATCGAGCCATGTGGAAATGGTCAATGATCCAAATAGATCGGCCTGAAGAAGATCATTGACATCATCAATCACAAAACCCGCAATGGTTCCCGGAGGGTAAATGTATAAAGCATCCCTGACGGCAATGGAACCGATTTCCAAAACTCCTGCAGTAATCATGATGGTGGCATAGTCCGTATTCGAAGCAGTGATGACTTCATCAGCATCTTCTACTTCACATAAAGCACACGCCACTCCATTCATTCCTGTCAATTGGTAATCGATATAAACTGGGAATTCAGGTGTATTGAGAAAATAGTTAGTATCACATTCGATTTCAGCAGGACAAAAAGCACCTATTACCGTTTCATATATGCGGGTGGTGCCGATATTGACCATGCCTACATTGGTCAGGCTGATGCGTACTTCATCAAAGGGCTCATCCGTGACAAATCCGGCAAAAAATTCTCCCTGGTTGACCAATAAGTCTGTTCCGGCAGTGAGTAGGATATCTGTTCCGGAAACTTGTTCTGCAAAAGCTCCATCTAAATATGTAGTGATGGTTATTCCAGTTAAAACATCTACATCAACCAATTGAACATTTTCAATATGGAACCCGGCAAATGTATTTTCCGGATAATCCGTTAATGCATCTTTTATGGAAATACTTCCAATGGTGGCTACACCTGCAGTTATGTCAATCTCAGCATAACTGTCAGCATCATTATCAATTACATTTCCGGGATCCTCTAATGTGCATCCGACGCATGCCGCACCTGTAAACCCACTATTCGCTACATTAAAATAGACCGGGTATTCCGGGCTGGATAGGGGTGTGAGTTCATTACAAGGTAAAGGTGGTCCTTCACAAAATTTCCTAAAAATAGCACTATAGATCAAGGTGATTCCCAAATCAACATTGAGCGGATAGGCAATGGAGAACCTAACTTTATCCACAGCTGTATTGGTGACAAAACCTACAGTCATTCTACCGCTGTTATTCAATAACGGAGCTCCGAGCAATAAATCATTTCCTATAACAACCTCTTGTTGTATTCCATTGAGATATGAGGTGATCACCATATTTTCCAGGAGATCTAATCCCAGGATGCTAATATTTTGAATATCAAAACCCACAAATGTCCCTTCAGGATAATCGGTAATTTGTTCTTCTACCGCAATCGAAACCGTATCGAAAACATTGGCTAAGTTTTCAAAACTTGCAAAGTCTGCAGTGCTCGGGCTGATGGCGGATTCAGGATCATCTACGATACCAAGATTAATTCCGGTAGAGCCCGTTAATTCATAATCAATGGTCATCGGATAAACCGGGGAATTCATCTGCGTTTCAACATTACAAGCAGGTTCAGGGCCTTCGCAAAATCCTTCCATAACGGCATAATGCACATTATAAAAGCCGGCCACAATACCGGCGGCGAATATGATTTCAATTTCATCAAAAGTAGTATTGGTTACAAACCCTACTGTATAGGGCCCGGTAAATAAGCCGGAATTAAGGCCGATGAGATCAAATCCTGGATGAGTTTCCTGTAGGACATTATTGTTATAGGTCCTCACTGTAATACTGCTAAAGAGATTTGCATCAAGCAGCCCTGTGGAAATTACAAACCCTGCAAAATTGCCGGCATCATAGGTATTGACTGGATCGGTTACACTCAGTGTGAGAGAACCTCCGAGCAGGATTTCCCCTGTGGCAAAATTGTTTAGGTCAGTATCTACAACATTACCTGGGTCAAATGCACCGGTAACCAAGCATAGAGGATCACCGCCCCAACAGGATAATAGATCGGAACTAAAATCAACATCGACATCGAAGGTATCTGGTACCCATGGAGTGACCGTGTTGCAAGGGAGACTTGTTTGTTGTGAATAAAGATTTGCGCTGGATATAAATAGGCAGCAGATGAAAGCAATTCTTTTAATGCAGGACAAAAGAATGTTCTGGCCATCGAGGGATGGCAATAAAGTTGTGGATTTCATAACTAATGGTGTTAGTGTTTTCGTGGATTTTATTTTAGAGGATGGCTGACAAAACCTGTTGTGTCGATAAATGATTTTTTAGGTGAATGAATCATTAGTCACGGCTGGCCATTTGCCGGGGCAAAGGCCATACTGCACGTAAGGAATGAGGAAAAGAAACCTGGTCAGGAAAAGGCCAGGAAAAGCGGAAGAGCTTTTTACGAGGAGAAAAGAATTCCAATAATGGGGGGCGTTAAACAAAAATGGATTATCCGGTACTTTCAGGATGAGGGGAATAAAAAATGAAGAAAGGAAAGTCCGTGATCGGGGGGTATAATAAAAAATCGATTTTCCGAAAGGCTTACTAGCCTTATGTATAAAGGATTCTAGACGTACAATCCGGTAAACTAAAGGAAGCATTCCTATATCTATCCATCTCTTTGTAAAGAGAATATGGCCTGGGAGGCTAAATGGAAGATAAAAAGGAATCATCAACAAAACATTTGATGAACAAAATCTTAATTATCCCGCGATATCTGATCAAATTATTCCGAGGAGCAGAATAAATGATGTCTCACATTACCAAATATAGACTTAATCAATCATTATTTCAATATCAGAAAAAAAAATAATCAAATATTTTACATTCGCTATCAAAGTATGGAAATTCAACCTAGCTATTATAGCTGATTACATATCTGTTAATATTTAATTGTGTACTCTAAATTTTGTAAATTATGAAAATTCAAATATCCAATTAATCCACTATTTTTATTTTCTCTATATTATTATAGTGGTATCCATCCAAAACTGTAACCGTCATGGGATATAATGAATCACTCGCTGATCGTGTCCATGGGATTCTTGAAGACAGAAAAGTAAAGCATACCGACAAAAAAATGTTTGGCGGCCTCTGTTTCCTGGTAGATGATAAAATGCTGATGGGGGTCGAAAAAAATCGACTTATGGTGCGGATCGATCCAGAAGACGAATCAAAAGCCTTAAAACGAAAAGGTGCAAAACCTATGGATTTCACCGGTAGAGTTATGAAAGGCTATTTGTTTATTGATGACACCGCCGTCGATATGGATAAGGATCTGGAGTATTGGGTCGATCTATGCCTAAAGTATAATCCCAAAGCAAAAGCTTCCAAAAAGAAGGCGAAGGCAAAGGCTGAGGCGAAGAAAAAAGCATAGGGCATAGGGCTGAGAGAGGCCCTCCTGACTTCATTAAGTGGCTAAATCCCGTTTCTATATAGATGGCCTTTCAGGACTTCTTCATTCTACTTCTACTTCTACTTTCTGCTTTTTACTTCGATATTCGCTATTCCTTATTCACGAACCCTTGCTCCCTTTATCCCTGGTTCCGTATCTCGCGCCCCTCGATTTACCCTATGCCCTATGCCCCAT
>DASXWI010000063.1:0-10246 GCA_036503755.1 Saprospiraceae bacterium
AATACATTGACAGAATTATTGTCTTCCCTGAGGTCCATTTGTGTAAATCCGGCAGATGTTCTGGGATTGTTGTATACCGCGTCATTATTAAAGGAATTCAATCTGTCAATGTAGAAAATGGCTTCCTGGTCAGCATAAGCAGCATTGATATTTGCTACTTGCATCAAGATGCTTTCTACACTGATTCTTCCGGCTCCGGAATTTGAAGCCACCATGTGGAAAGTAACCGGGATGTACTTGATCGCACCACGCTGAGTCGGTGCCATTGCCAACTTATTGGCATCCGTCCGTTCCAGTATTGCTTCTTGTGGAGTGCCACACCATTGCGCCGAAAGCGCTGTGGCCATAAAAACACTAACAAACGTCAGAAAAGATTTAATCATAAGGTCATTTTTTTTAAGGCTGCAAAGATAACAATCAATTGCGGCTGGGGATTCCACAGGATATGGAAATCTTCTTAGTTTTGCCGACATATTAACATTTTATAGATCATCTAATCACTGAATATGTCAAAAGTTACCGTAGTTGGTTCAGGAAACGTTGGAGCCACCGTGGCCAATGTCCTTGCACATCAAAACATTGTGAATGAAATAGTGCTGCTCGACCTCATGGCCGATATGGCCAAAGGAAAGGCACTCGATATGTGGCAGCAAGCGCCGATCGATGATTATTCTTCAAGAGTTATAGGCACAGGCGACTATGCCATGACCGCCGGTTCCGATATCGCGGTTATCACAGCTGGGGTACCCCGGAAACCTGGTATGAGCAGGGATGACCTGATCTCTACCAATGCTAAAATCGTCTCTTCAGTTACCAAATCGCTGCTGGCGCATAGCCCGAATGCAATTCTGATCGTGGTTTCTAATCCCCTTGACGTGATGACCTACGCCGCTCATGTGGTATCCGGTCACCCTACAAGCAAAGTTATAGGTATGGCTGGCGTATTGGATACTGCCCGCTACAGAGCCTTTTTAGCCGAAGCATTAGATGTCTCCCCACGTGATATTCAGGCCATGCTGCTCGGTGGACACGGAGATACGATGGTTCCTCTACCAAGATATACCACCGTTTCAGGTATTCCAGTGACAGAAATGATCGATGCTGCCAAATTGGATGCAATCGTGGACAGAACCAAGAAAGGTGGTGGCGAACTCGTTCAGTTGATGGGTACTTCAGCATGGTATGCTCCTGGAGCAGCTGCTGCGCAAATGGTAGCCACGATCCTCAATGATGAAAAACGGATCCTCCCTTGTTGCATCAAACTGGAAGGCCAATATGGACTCAAAGATGTTTATGTAGGAGTTCCGGTTAAACTTGGCAAGAATGGTGTTGAATCTGTTATTGAACTTGACCTGACGAAAGAAGAGATGGCATTATTGCACGAATCTGCCGGCCATGTGAAGGAAGTGATGGAAGCATATGATAAGCTAGGACTCAATTAGTGAGCGGTGAGCAGTGAGAAGTGAGCAGTGAGCAGCGAACAGTGAGCAGTGAATTGGAAATATTCGATATAAGTATAATTCTGGAAGCTGGAAGCTGGTAACTCGAAGCTAAAATTCGTGAGGCGTCAGTCGTAAATAGTGAAGAGTGAAGAGTGAAGAGTGAAAAGTGAGCGATAAAATGGAAATAGTTGAAGTAAGAATAATTCTGGTAGCTGGAAGCAGGTAGCTCGAAGCTTAAACCTGATAGCTGATAGCTGCAGGAAGGAGTAAAGCAAGAAATGGAAATTGACAATAACAAGGTTGTAGCGGCGCTAAGTGCTGTAAAAGATCCGGTCACCGGCCAGGACATCATCACCAGGCGGATGATATCCGAACTGCACATTCAGGGCGACCAGGTGCAATTTAAATTGGCTACTGCCGATCTGCCGGAAGCACAGAAATCAAGCCTCAACTTCGCTTGCATGGAAGCCATTCAGGCAGTCTATCCTGATGCTCAAGTGCATATTCATATGCAACGCAATGAGAAAGAAGGTGGTAAGCCAAGTCCATTACCTCACGTCAAGAATATAATAGCCGTCGCGTCCGGCAAAGGTGGTGTCGGGAAAAGCACGATCTCTGTCAACCTTGCTCTTGGCCTGCAGAAGCTTGGTTTTAGTGTAGGATTACTGGACGCAGACCTTTATGGGCCATCCGCCCCAACAATGCTTGGTTTGCAGGGCGAAAGACCAAAAGTTCAGGTTGTGCATGGTAATCATAAGATCGTTCCACTCGAAGCTTTTGGGATGCCAGTCATGTCTATTGGTTTTGTTGTTGAACCAGAACAAGCTGTAGTGCTCCGTGGGCCTAGATTAGCAGGGATCATCAAGCAGTTTTTGGGCGATACACTTTGGCCTGCATTGGATTATCTCATTATCGATCTTCCTCCAGGTACCGGGGATATTCAGTTGACGTTAGTTCAAACTGTCCCTTTAACAGGTGCTATCCTGGTGACTACTCCTCAAGAATTAGCAGTTGTGGATGCGGTCAAGGCGATGAATATGTTTCTGCTGGATTCTTTAAATGTGCCGATTCTAGGTGTCGTTGAAAATATGTCTTGGTTTACCCCGGCGGAATTGCCCGATCACAAGTATTTCCTTTTTGGAAAAGGGGGAGGAGCCAAGCTGGCAGACATAGGCAATACTAAGCTTTTGGCCCAGATTCCGCTTGTCCAATCCGTCAGGGAGGCAGGGGATTCCGGCCGTCCGGCAGTACTTCAGGATGATGAAGCGGGTTTGCAGCAGTATTTCATTGATTTTGCACGAGCCCTTCACGAGCAGACCAAGTTGCGTAATGAGCAAATGGCGCCTACACAGATTGTGGAAATCAAAGAAGGCTAATTGAATCAGATTTCTTTCCAAAGAAAGGGCTACTTTTGCAGGACACATGTCAGATCAGGAAAAAACATTACTTCTCCATCAAATTGAAATAGCACTGGATGACATTCGTCCTCATCTTGCTGTTGATGGGGGAGATGTGTCAGTAGTGGACGTTACAGATGAGATGGTGGTCCGGGTTCGTTGGCTTGGTGCATGTGAAAATTGCTCCATGTCGATCATGACCATGAAGGCCGGTGTAGAGCAGGCAGTCAAATCAAGACTTCCCCAGATCCGGTCCGTAGAAGCGGTCAATGCAATTCATGCCTAATCATCTCAAGGACAAAACTTTCCTGGTATCGCTTATCCGCGAGCGTAAAACTGTATTGACCATCGGCCTGGACACGGATGTTCAAAAATTACCCGCCATAGTAAAAGGAGATGTGCTTGCCTTCAATAAAACTATCATCGATGCAACCAGGGAAACCTGTGTGGCGTATAAACCCAATTTTGCTTTTTATGAATCTCTTGGACCGAAAGGCTGGGATATTCTAAAAGAAACCATTGATTATATCGGTGATCAACATCTCATCATTGCTGATGCGAAACGTGGCGATATCGGTAACACATCAGCTATGTACTCAAAAGGTATTCTTGAGCTGATGAAGTGTGATGCTATCACTGTTAATCCTTACATGGGAAAAGATTGCGTTACTCCTTTTTATACTGATGGCAAATGGGTCATCATCCTTGCACTTACATCCAATGAAGGAAGTCATGACTTTCAACAACTCCTCTTGCAGAACGGAAAGAAACTGTACCAGGAAGTCATGAGTAAAACAGCAACATGGGGCGACGCAGGGAATACAATGTTTGTCCTGGGGGCAACGCATCCTTCCGAAGTATTGGAATGCAGAAATATGTTTCCGGATCATTTCTTCCTGATTCCTGGCATTGGCGCACAAGGCGGCGACATTGATGCAATTTGTGCAGCAGGACTTAATGCCGAAGGTGGATTATTGATGAATGCCTCCCGCAGTATTCTGTATGCAAGTAAGGAAGCTGATTTTGCAGAAAAAGCAAGACAGGAAGCAGACATGGTCAATCAAAACATTAGACCTCACCTGGAATATAAGATGAACCTCATTTAAAAGATCAATTCTATTCCTTTTTTCCTGAAATCAATACTTCGTATCCCAATCCTGGAAATACATTTAGTGTATCTACGTGAAATACTTTTTGAATCGTATCGAGCGCTTGTGGCTGACTGATGATCACTCTTTGTCCTGTATCCACCTCCTCAAGATTATCAATCACTTCAACTTCAACGCCTTTCTTCTTAAGGATTATTTTCCTGTAAAAATCAAGCTGTAGTTGATGTTCTGGCACCTCCACTTTCATAAACACTTTCGTATCCTCTGTAATAATAGCTTTTCGAAGAATACCTCCTTCATATTCGAAAGGATGTTTTGGTTGAATATCACTTTCAATAAAATCGAACTTACGCCAAAGGATCCATCCTATCGGAATCAGGACAATCAACTTCCAGGGTAATTCAATTTTTCCAAGAAGATATCCTATTGACACGCCCATGATCAATGCAAAGAAAGGATAAGCAGGTGCATCATACCATTCGAGCTTTACAGCTGGATAAGTGATGATGAGCATGTATCCAAAGGCGAGTATCATCCAATGTAGCAGGTGATGCTTTACAACCTTGTCTTTCAATAAAACCATCCCATACACACACAATGCTGCCAGGACATAGATCCAGGGTGTATAGGTTTTAAGGATTACAAAATTTGTAAAGTAGTACGAAGCGCCATGCTCATGCCACGGCATAACGTTGGTGAACATGCGTTGATATTCGGATTTCCAGACGAGTGGTAAAAAGCCGGGCTGCATGATTTCGCGTACCCCATAATAAAGTAGACACAATCCCAGGGACAACAATGCGTAAAGCCAAAAACGGAGCGTAAAGACAACATTTCTGAGTGGAGATAATATCCAAATCAATCCCAAGGGAGCAAGCATCATCCACCCTGCAATTGATTTAGCATAAAAGGTCAGGATCACCATGGTAAAAAACCAAAAGGAATGTTTTGATGTCCATCTGTTGTGTTTAATGGCATCCAGGACAACCATGACATACCCGACAACAAAGAAAGTCATCACTGCATCCAGATCTCCTGTGCGGGCGATATGATGTCTGATAAAACCTTCGTGACCTACAAAACAAACCATCACCAGCATTCGTGACCAGATATCAAAACGCCATCGTTTAAGCCCCATGTTTAACAGGAATAATATACCGGTTACAGCGAATGCAGAGGGAAGCCGTACAGCCCATTCAGCAGAAGGAATGATTTTAAGAAAAAGGGCTTGAAGCCAAAGGACAAGAGGAGGTTTGGTATTGTATTCCCCATTCACCGGTAGCCACCACGATGCACCATCAGCCATATCAAGCGATGCATTGACATACACAGCTTCATCCCAAATATAAATTGCAGGTACACCAAGTAAATAGAAAGCAGGTATGGACATGATCAGGAGCAACATCCAGTCCCTGTAGTCCGTATCAATAACCGGAAAAATCTTTCTCATGATGGATTGCAGATCCGTTGATGTACTGCCGGATCAATATTTCCTCCGCATAGTATCACTACGGATTGGTCTCCTGGCATGTGCTTATCATCTTTCATCGCAGCGGCCATGGCAACCGCTGCTGCACCTTCAACCACTAACTGATGATTCTGGAAGAGATAACGAATGGCATCTTCAATTTCCGATTCGGTGACAAGAATAAATCGATCTACTAATGCTCTGCAAAGAGGAAACGTGATGCTATCCTCTTCAAGTGGTCCTGCCGAGCCATCAGAAAGCGTAGGTAATTCTTCGGGAGCATTCACTACATGTCCGGCTTGTACACTCAAGTACATTTCAGGAGAATTCAATGGTTGACAACCGATAACCTTTACATTCGGAATTTCAGATTTAATCCAGCTTCCAATTCCGGAGATCAATCCACCACCCCCAACGGTGATATAAACCTTGTTCACTTCCGGCAAATCTTTTGTCAATTCAAAACCTATAGTGCCCTGACCAGAAATGACATCCACATCATTGTAAGGACTGACCCATGGTAACCCGTGTTGTGCGGCATAGGCTTTGCCCGATGTTTCTGCAAACAATGAATCGCCGTCTACTTTTGTAATATCGGCTCCAAGTTTAAGTAGCTTTTCAATTTTTTGCGGAGAAGCCGTTGATGGGATAAATATTTTTGCTTTCAAGCCATACAAGATGGCTGCATTTGCGATACCCAATCCATGGTTTCCGGTAGATGCTGTTACGATGGATTGCCCTGGTTCAAATAAACTTAGTTTAGCAAGTGCACCTCTCCATTTAAAAGAGCCTGTAGTTTGCTCGTTCTCACATTTCAGAAACAATCTGTTTTCCTGGTCGAGAAGTAACCTGGTATGTACGAGGTGAGGTTGAATACGGGCATATGCATCATCAATCAATCCGGCAATATATCCTGGAGTGATTTGCCCTGCATTGTTAGTCACCTGTAGTGTAGATTAGGATAATACAGGGACACCTCCGGCAAGAATCCCAGCTATCTGTTCGATAGCAAAGTCAATGTCGTCTTTGGTCGTATTCCGGCTTAGAGAAAAACGTACTGCTTTGCGATCGGTAGGATGACCAATGGCATTGAGGACATGAGATTGTGATTCTGCACCGGAACTGCATGCACTTCCACCGCTTGCACTGACACCCGCGATATCCAGGGACATGATCATGAGTTCAGCATGAGGTCCGGGAGGAAATGAAACATTCAATACCGTATAAAGTGAATTTGTAGGATCACCATTGATATAAGCATCAGGACAGACAGAAAGTACCTGTTCTTTCATGTATTCCTTGAGCCCGGTGATATGAGCCATATCTTCTTCCAATCCTGAATAAGCCAATTGTATTGCTTTTCCAAGCCCAACAATCCCGGCAATGTTTTCTGTGCCGGCACGCATATTTCTTTCTTGTGATCCACCGTCGATCAACGGATGAAGATTGCAGCGGTGGTTGATGTAAATAAAGCCTGCTCCCTTGGGACCATAAAACTTATGCGCTGCGCCCGACATAAAATCGAGTGGAGTTTCCTGAACATTAATTGGAAAATGACCAACCGTCTGAACAGTATCTGAATGCAGATATGCACCATATTTTTTACAAAGAGCAGAAAGCGTAGCCAGGTCAAGCATGGACCCAATTTCATTATTGGCATGCATGATCGTTACTAGCGTAGGAATTGTTGAAGAGGATAACAATTCTTCAAGATGATTGAAATCAGGTAAAGCATACTGATCCATCTTTACTTTCTCCACCGTGACCAGATGCATATTCTCCAGGTGCTCAATCGAATTTTTTACACAGTTATGCTCTACCGGGGAAGTGATGATCCTTTTGACTCCAAGATCACTAACCGCGCATTTGATGGCCATGTTATTGGATTCGGTTCCACCAGAAGTAAAGAATACTTCGCCCGTAGAAGCACCGATCAAACTAGCGACCGTTTTCCTGGCGCTTTCTATAGCATTGCGTGTCACCCGGCCTTCCTGGTGAATAGAGGATGGATTGCCGAAACTGTTGGTCAGGTAAGGCATCATAGCTTCAAGTACCTCCGGTCTGACCGGAGTTGTAGCAGCATTGTCCAGATAAACTCTTCTTGTCATGTCAATTCCTGAAATGAGGGTGCAATTTACGGAAGATATCTTTAGGACGTTTCTAATAACATTCAAATAAGTAGTTGAAGTTTTTATAAGGTACTAACACTTTATCAGGTAGTTATTAGAGACGTCCTTTAGGTATAAAGTAACCGACTTAGAGCAATTTTTTCACCTTTTCCACCAGGATTTTAGCCTCATCCATGGTTTTGGCCTCAGCATAGATGCGGAGAATAGGTTCGGTATTGGATTTGCGGAGCTGTACCCAGCTGGATTCGAAATCCACTTTCAAACCATCCCGGGTATCCAGTTTTTCGGATCTGAAATGATCGGCTACTTTATCCAAAAGAGCCTGTGGTGACAAGGACGGATCAAAAGAGATTTTGTCTTTGACCATTTCATATTTCGGATAGGTACTCTTTAGTTCAGTCAACGTTTTCTTACTAGCAGCCAAATGCATCAACACTAAAGCAATGCCGATCAATGCATCTCTGCCATAATGTAGTGTAGGATCGATGACACCACCATTTCCTTCTCCACCAAGTACTGCTCCTTGCACTTTCATTTCATTGACAACATGCACTTCACCAACAGGTGCGAAAAAACAAGGAACGTCATACGTAGCTGCCAGATCTGCAAGTGCTCTACTCGAAGAAAGATTCGTGACTAAAGGACCTTTGCGATGTTTAAGTACGTAATCAGCAACACACACTAACGTATATTCCTCACCGAAAAAGATACCATCATCCGCTACAAAAGCAAGACGGTCAACATCAGGATCTACACTGATTCCAAGATGTGCATTTTGATTAACCACAGCTTCGCACAGTTGAGTCAGATGTTGTGGAAGAGGTTCAGGATTATGTGCAAATTGTCCGGTGACTTCTCCATTGATCAGGGTATAATCCACCCCAAGAGCTTCAAGCAAAGGTGGTATGCTGATCGCACCAGTGCTATTGATGCAATCAACTACTACTTTAAGCCTGGCGTCAGAGATGACACGTGCATCCACAAGAGGATGTTCAAGTATAGCTAGAACATGCTGATCAATAGCATCATTGACAGGAAGGATTCGTCCTAAATGGTTTACTCCAGCATAGGTTACATCTTTACTACCTGATTCAGCCATTTGTTTAATTTCTTCACCTGCCTCAGGGCTGATAAATTCACCTCGATGGTTGAGAAACTTCAGGGCATTCCATTCCGCCGGATTGTGGCTGGCGGTAATGATGATTCCTCCGGAAGCACCGGATTGAATAACATACATTTCGACACTTGGGGTAGTGGAATAATCAAGATCTATCACATCTATACCCATCGCCTGCAAGGTGCTGATCACCAGGTTTTTGACCATTTCTCCTGAAATCCGGCCATCACGTCCCACGACGACAGATTGCCCTGTAAAATCACGCTTTAGCCATGCGCCATAGGCGGAGACAAAGGATACAATATCTTGCGGGGTGAGATTATCTCCGGGTTGCCCACCGATGGTGCCGCGGATTCCACTTACAGATTTGATTAGAGACACAGGATGAAAATTGTTTTTGCCGGGCAAAACTATACATTTGATCGCTGATGGAGACATTATTACACTGGGATACCGTCCTCTTTCACTGGATCAATAGTGGCTGGAGTAATCCGGTATTTGATATCCTTATGCCGTTCGCCAGGAATAAATACGGCTGGATACCTCTGTATGTACTCTGCCTGGCATGGATCGTGTTCAATTTTTCAGGACGCAACATTGCGTACATTCTGGCCTTTGTCACTGTTTCTATTTTTGCGTCAGATACGATTAGTTCTAAATTGATCAAATACCAGGTTCAGCGTCCCAGGCCATGTCATGAACAGCAGTTGGAACCTCAAATGATTCTGAGAGTAAGTTGCGGAAGCGGATACAGTTTTACATCATCCCATGCTGCCAATCATTTTTGCCTGGCAGCATTCCTGGTGACTTTATTCGGATCATATATGAAGCGGTGGAAGTATTTATGGTGGGTTTGGGCTTTGTTTATTTCGCTTGCCCAGGTTTACGTTGGATTACATTATCCATTTGACATCCTTGGTGGAGCAGTTCTCGGGATGATCATTGGATTTTCTATGGGCATACTATGTAAGCATCGAATTGAGAAGGTGTCAGCTGTCAGCTCATAAAGCTGTCAGCTCTCAGCTATCAGCTATCAGATTAGCAAAAGCATTGTCTATGATTTACCATTTACCATTTATCCCCATTTAAACATTTAACCATTTAAACACTTAACCAATCAATGAGATACCAGATTTCAGATGCCAGATGCCAGACTCATGACGCTCGCAATATCTTACACAATGATTAACATTTAACAATTACCATTTACCATTTAACAGATTACACATGCAAATTATCGACGGCAACGCCATAGCAAAACAGATCAAAGCAGAACTAAAAGAAAAAGTAGATAAAGTAGTAGCGACAGGAAAACGGCCACCACATTTAGCTGCAGTACTAATCGGGGATCATCCTGCAAGCAGATCGTATGTCACGAATAAAGTAAAGAGTTGCACGGAAGCGGGATTTGAATCTACCTTGATACAGCGTCCTGCGGAAATATCCCAGGCAAGTTTGCTTGAGATTGTACAGGATCTCAATACCAATCCAGACATTGATGGTTTTATTGTGCAATTACCATTGCCGGAACACATCGATGAGATCGATATTACACTCGCCATCAATCCCCAGAAAGATGTGGAT
>DASXWI010000064.1:0-10019 GCA_036503755.1 Saprospiraceae bacterium
GCAAATCGGGGAATTTGGACAGGATTTCCGGGATTCGCTCCAGGCTGTTGCAATCTCCTAGTTGCATATCAAGGATAAGATGGGTAAATTTTTCCTTTTCCAACGAGCTCATGAGGGTGGAGCAGGCATCAGCTTCACTGGTGGCTACTTCTGTGAAATGCCTGGCCAGCAGGTATTTCATTCCAGTTCGGATCACGGCATGGTCATCGGCGATTAAGATGTGTATTGGAGACATGGAATGGTTAAAACTTTTGGAAGGCTGTACAAATGTAGGAATCCCATTCTATCCATTCCCAGGGTTTATTTTTTTTGTGTCTCTTTGTTTTTCTTTTTCTGGTCTTGTTTAGCCTCTTTTTTCACATCCTTATAAGCTTTTCTGTTTTCCTTGTCCATGATAAAGGTTTCTTTGACACCATCCAGGACAGATTTGATCAGCATGCGCAGAAACCCTTTACGCATATCGCGAGGTACATAAAAATCAACCACACGTGGCGGTACGTTTGCAGACGGAGGGTTAGCACTATTCAAATAAGTATTCGCCGCGAAACCCAGGATGGTGCTTTTCCATTTAGCTTTATCTGCAAGTTCAAGATCAACTACCAGGTCATGATAAAGGAATTTCATGGTACCTTTTGAATACGTCTCATATATAGTGCCAGAAAAAGTAATTTCATCCGCTATACCTTTTTTTATAAAGGCGGGTGCATACGAATTGGTTAAGTCATTCAGATCAGTCAGGTCGAACTTGTTAATTTTCCCAGTGATACTAAATTTTGGGGAGTCATATGGAAAGTTCATTTGCAGGTAAGCATGTGCTTTGTTTTCAACAAATGCGTCCGCAGTAATGGTAAGCATGCCCGTTGAGTCAAGATTAGTGATGTTCCCAACATTCAAGGTGGTCCGATTGATGTTGGCTTTCCCTAAACCACCTTCGGGTGTTACTTCCCGATTCACAAGGTTGACATGAGTTGCCTTAACATTCCGAATATATAAGGGAATAGGTATGGCTGCAATTTGCTGGCCCAGGTAAGCCGGACGATGATCAGGTGGAAATGGTTTCCTAAGATCTTTGTAGATGGAAACAGAAACTTCATGCAGGCCAATCTCTTCTATCCACAGTTTTCGTTTATAGATCAAAGAATCAAAATGAATACCTTCAATTTTGATTGAGCCTATATTTCCGGCGAAATGCTCTTTTCGAAATTTATATCTGGCTTGCATAGCTGCATCACTGATGTTTGGTTTGAAAGAGAGGTTATTAAATTCAAGTGACTTTTTCTTATAGCTTAGGTTGAAAGATTCCATGGTCACATGAAAAATACTGTCAGCTGTTTGCAGATCCAGGTTACTGATCTCGGAGTTTACATCGGCGAAATGATAAATCACCGTATCTGGAGAATCTTCGACAAGAAGTGAATCAATGCTGACTTTAAAATCCTTGAAATGAACATATCGCAAAGCCTTATCTTCCAGTTTGCCTTCCATTTCTCCAACGGAAAAATTAAAACTACGGTAAGTGATCATGTCCCTGCCCGAATGCCGGTTAATGTGCATATCCTTAAGGACAAGGTTGATGCGCTGTATATTGAAGGATCTTCTTTTAGCAGAATTGGCGACCTGGAAATGAGCATCCACCATTTTGAATTCTTCCAGCACGTAGGACTCAATAGCTATTTTACCTGTGGTTTCTTTTTTGATTGAAGTGGATTCGGTAAATGGAAAAAATACAGGTTTAACATCGGCGATGGTAAATTCAATTCCAGGCTCAATGAGTTCGATTTGTTTTAACTCAAGTTTGTTGAATCGTAGCAATTTAACCAGGTTAACATTTTTCAAAAGCATCTTTCTTGCCCCAAGCCGAAAGGAACTATTGATATAGGGATAGGATTGTACTGGTTCTTTTCTCGGATACATTTCCACATTGAATACCTTGACGCTTCCGGTCAGGATATTGACATCCAGGTTTTCAAATTTGAAAGCATATACATTTGAAATTAAATTTTGATTGAATCCATTTTGAAGTGCATTCGTAAGGAGCCGATTGAGGTTGATGTATACAAACAGTAAACATGTAGTGAGTAAAAGGATCACCAGTAAAGTAAGCCAGAGTAACTTTTTTTTGACAGATCGTTTTGTGGCCATGAAAAATTGATGATGGAGTTAATTCCGTTCTCCAAAGTAATTAATAATCCTCATGGTTTGATTGTATGGGGCAAGAATGATGCTGAGATTGGTTAACCAGATTAAAGAATGGCAACGCATATAAAAAAGGCCACCTCATCAGTAGCCTCTTTTTTTATAATTAATTTCTATTTTGCTCATCACTCACTTCTCACTTCTCACTGCTCACCACTCACCACTCACCACTCACCGCTCACCGCTCACCGCTCACCGCTAGTTTTCCTCCACATATGCTTTAAATCTATCGAGGATAGCTTGCCAACCACCTCGCTGTAATTCAACTGAATTTTGTGTCTCCGCATCAAAAGTGACCATTACACAGATTTTATCACTTTGGAAACTAAAGACGATATCTGCTTTGCGGCCATCATCCATCGTGTAAGAAAGGCGATGACCATAATCTACGAGGGTATATACGCCTCCAAAATCAAAAGACATTGATCCATCTTTGGCAGCCATCGTGCTTTTGAACCGACCACCAACACGAACATCGTTTTCAGCGTAAGGACAATGCCAGTCGTCAGAGGCTGCATTCCATTTCATGATATGATCCGGACCGGTCCAGTAGGACCAAACTTTTCCTTCTTCACCACCTACCATAGCAATCACGGTAATTCTTTTGTGGTCCTGATTTTTTTCTTCACAAACGTCTTTTAGCAAGGCCATCGCCTTTGGCCACAGGTTTTCAAACATGGTGTAATAATTTTCCTGGATTTCCATTTCCAGGTGAAAACGTGTTGCATGCTCACCGATTTTTTCCAACCTGTAATTTTCATACGAAGGGGCCCATTCCAGGGCAGCATCACTGGTGGTATCTACTTCATCACCTTTTACATAACCAAGGTGGCGCACAGATATATATTCCGGATGCTTGCTCTCCGCAATTTCTGAAGCCATTCCTTCTGGTATACCAGCTTCATTGAGGGCAATAAAATGTATGGAATCTCCCTTATTCCAACCGCCCTTGAAGTAAGAACCTTCATGAAAGGCGCTGGTCCATCTTCTGTAAAGAGCATCCTGGGTAATGGCATTCCAAACTTCTTCTCTTGGGGCATTGATGTCAATGCATAAAACCAGATTTGTCATAATTCTGTATTGTTTGTGGTATATGATTTTGATGGCAATTCACCTGTTCAAATGGGGGAGACCATTTACCTGGTTTATGGGTTTTTTATCAGGGATGACAAAGTAAAATAAAATTCCTGAAACATCATGTCTTAAAAATGTGTCTTACATAAATCTTACTTTTGATTTAAACAATGGACACATGAATACAACTTCATCTTTGGCTGGCAAAACAGCATTGATCACAGGAGGTTCCAAAGGAATAGGCCTTGGGATCGCAGAAGCCATGGCAAAAGAGCATATGAAAGTAGCGATCACCAGTCGCCACTTTGAGGAAGCGGAAGCTGCTGCCAAACACCTAATCAGCCTTGGAGCCGAATCCGCTCTCGCCCTGGAATGTGATGTCCGCGAATGGGAAGTGCAAAAGAATACAGTGAAAGAAATTATTTCCGACTGGGGTCAATTGGATGTGGTGATTGCCAATGCAGGTGTTGGACATTTTGCAGCGATCGATTCCATGTCACATAAACAATGGCATGAAATCATGGATATTAACCTGACCGGTGTTTTTTACACTTTGCAAGCTTCAGTAGAAGCACTCAAAGCAAGCAAAGGATATCTCATGACTATAGCGAGTCTTGCCGGTACAAACTTTTTCGCCAATGGTGCTGCATACAACGCAAGTAAATTCGGATTGGTAGGATTCACCCAGGCAGCCATGCTTGATCTCCGACCCTATGGCATCAAAGTCACGACCATCATGCCCGGATCTGTCGCCACTTATTTCAACAATCATGTCCCTAATACAGCAGATGACTGGAAAATCCAGCCAGAGGACATAGGTCAGTTGGTGATTGATTTATTAAAGATGAATCCAAGGACATTACCGAGTAAGATAGAAGTCAGACCCTCCCAGCCCCGCTAACTGCAGATTATAGCAGATGGGCCAGATTTACCAGATTATGATTTCGATATGGACCTTGAAAATCTAATTGAAATCAAACTCATTGTGCACTATTAAAATCTGGTAAATCTGCTCCATCTGCTAAAGTCTGCGGTCTTACGTTTAATCTGGTCAATCTGTTCAATCTGTGGTGTCATTGTTTGAATTTCGAATTAATTAACCTTTTAAATTGCAGGCTCCTACTACCAAAATTGAGAAGCAATCCAATTTCTAAATTGAAAGCTTCGAGATAGTTAATAGCTTGCGCAAGATGACTATCATACAGGGTATGGACAGCTTTTAGTTCCGTGGAGATGATCTTATTAACTAAGAAATCTACCCTCCTCGTGCTGATATGACGTGATTTGTAAAATACAGGCATGGCAAATTCACGATCGTAAGGAATTCCCTGAATTTGCATTTCAATGGCCATGGCTTTTTGATATACAGATTCTTGAAACCCACTGCCGAGAATCTTATGCACTTCCATCGCACAGCCAATAATCCTGCCTGTCAGATCGGTGTACTTAAAATCTTCATACATATGGTTTTGTTTTCAATGGTTACGACTTGTACTATGCCTAGCCATTAAGAGAGGCATTATATAACCCTGGTGAGGTTGACAACTAATTTGTGGGTTTTTTTATGACAAATGCAAGTGTTTTTTCAAACTTTTGTTTTTTAATCTGATCCATCCGGTCAATCTTCGGTTCTGGTCCATATGCTAAATCTGTGGTCTTGCTTTTTTAATCTGGTCCATCTGATTAATCTGAGGTTCTGGTCCATCTGATTAATCTGAGGTTCTGGTCCATCTGCTAAATCTGCGGTCTTGCTTTTTTAATCTGATCCATCTGATTAATCTGAGGTTCTGGTCCATCTGCTAAATCTGCTTAAATCTGAGGTCCTGGCATGGAGAGATATGTTCTATTATGATTACTTTAGTTTCACTTAAATCATTCTAATGAATTACTGTCTTTTTCCAATAGCTGTGCGGTATACCTTCTCCGCTTTAGTATTTCTTTTCCTGGTATGTCCAGTCTCTTCCTTCTCCCAGACAAGGCAGTCTGTAACTCTACAGAGTGGTTGGAAATTTTCGAAAGGCTCCCATTTGGAGGCTGCCAAGCCGGATTTCAATGACAAAGACTGGCAAGACGTTAGTATCCCACATGATTGGGCGATCTCAGGTCCTTTCATTACTGATGGTGATGGCAATACAGCTAAGCTTCCCTGGAAAGGTGAAGGCTGGTACCGATGTCCGATTGAAATGCCTGAAGCTTTTAATGGAAAAAGAATCTACCTGCTCTTTGATGGTGTGATGGCTTTTCCGTCGGTGTATGTCAATGGCGTGATGGCAGGTAAATGGGACTATGGGTATAACTCCTTCTACCTTGACATCACAGACCATTTGCAGAAAGGGAAAGGAAATGTTTTAGCCGTGCATGTGGATACTCGGATGCATGACAGTCGCTGGTATCCCGGAGCAGGGATATATCGTAAAGTACAACTCATTGCCGTTGACCCACTGCATGTCAATATCTGGGGCACACAAGTTTCTACTCCTGTCATTAAACCAAATTACGCAGATGTAAATGCAGTCGCAGAAATAGTTAATAGATCTGCTTCGCCATATGATGAAGTTATTGTTCGCTTTTCTATTTTGAGCCCTTCGGGTAAAGAAATCGCAGCCTCAGAAGTGAGTAATAAAATGCAAGCCAACCAGGCAAGAACTTTTGAAACTTCTTTCAAATTATCAAATCCACAAAAATGGGACCTGGGAAAAGGCATACTGTATACATTAAGAACGGAAGTAAAGCGTAATAAAATCATTGTCGATACGTATGACACTCCATTTGGCATCCGGTCGATCCGATTCACACCAGATGATGGATTTTACTTGAATGACAGGAGAGTACAACTAAGGGGAGTCAATCTTCATCATGATCATGGTCCTTTAGGGGCTGCATTTTATCCAAGAGCCATGGAAAGGCAACTCCAGCTGTTAAAAGATATGGGATGCAATGCCATTCGAAACAGTCATAATGTGGCGGCTCCGGAGTTGCTTGACCTCTGCGATAAGATGGGGATCCTTGTGCTCAATGAGGTTTTTGATAAGTATGATGGCAAAGCAGACATCACAGACACTACCAATTTTGAAATGTTTGTTCAACGTAATGTCGGCAACTTCATAAAGCGTGACCGGAATCACCCATGCGTTTTTTTATGGAGTGTCGGAAATGAGATCGGTGATGTGCAATGGAATATCAATGGGGGATTCAGAAAGTTGCATTTGATGGTCAATGAAGTAATGCGCCACGATTACACCAGGCCAACAACTTTAGTTTGTGATAGCCGCAACAGTGCAAGTTTAAGACACTTTGATTTTTATGATGTGCACAGTTGGAATTATGGACGACGGTATGACCTGGCAAGACAACTGGAGCCTAATAAGTCTGTCATCATTTCAGAATCGGCTTCTACTGTAAGCACTCGGGGTTTTTATGAATGGCCATTACCACAAAAGAAAACGGATTTCACAACTTCGCTTCAAGTGAGTTCGTATGACCTCAATGCTCCCGAATGGGCGGAGATTGCTGATGATGATTTTATGTGGCAACAGGATGAACCTTATATAGCTGGTGAATTCGTCTGGACTGGGTTTGATTACCTCGGTGAACCAACACCCTATTCAAACAGGGAAGTGAAAGCAATGGGGATGACGGACTCGGCTGCTTCTGTCAGTTCCTATTTTGGCATTTTTGATCTTATGGGTATTCCTAAGGATAGGTACTATCTGTATAAAAGTTATTGGAAACCTGAAGACCTTACTGTTCATATGCTTCCACACTGGAACTGGCCCGAGCTCTCGGGGAAAACTATTCCCGTTTTTGTATATACAAATGGTGATTGCGCAGAACTCTTCCTCAATGGAAAATCACTCGGTATGCAATGCAAAAAACCAGATTCAAAAAACTCAGCAGAACGCTTTCGCCTGATGTGGAATGAGGTAATGTATGAAGCTGGGGAACTCAAAGCTGTCGCCTACAAAGAAGGAGAAAAAATAGGAGAGGGGTTTGTCAGGACAGCAAGCGATCCAACGAAGTTGCGCTTAACAGCAGACCGTTCTACTATTCAAAAGGGTGGGTTGGACCTGGCTTATATTTTAGTTGAAGCACTTGATAATAACGGCAACCTATGTCCACTTGCAGATCAACTCATCAATCTTGATATCAAAGGAGCAGGCCTGATCGCCGGAGTCGGTAATGGCAATCCTCAATCCATTGATCCTTTTCAGTCCAATCAAGTCAAGCTTTTTTATGGAAAAGCAATGATCATCCTAAGATCTGGTATGGAAAGCGGTAAGATTGAATTGAAAGCCACTTCAAAAGGACTGACCGATAGCCAGACCACTATACAGGTTAATTAATCAAATCATCCTTATTTTACTCCCCTCAATACGCAATACAATATGAAATCACCATTATCATTTCGCCTTTTCGCCATTCTGCCTTTCCGCCGTTCTGCCCTTTTGCTTTTCCACCTTTCCGCCGTTCTGCCTTTCCGCCGTTCTGCCCTTTTAATGTTATGGTTTTTGTTTGCCACAAATCTTTCGGGGCAGACTTGCCAGGATGCCAGTGTGGAACTAAGCGCAGATGTTCAGACTAATCCTCCCAGGATCACGCTTCACTGGAGGGCTGCCAGTGATACAACATCTCAGCATTTTGTTTATCGAAAACTAAAGACCGGAACCTCCTGGGGTGCAGTCCTCGGATCATTTGATGGCAAGGCAACTTCATTTATTGATTCAACTGTCAATGTGGGTGTTTCGTATGAGTACCGTGTGTTCAGGAACGCTACCAATTATACGGGAAATGGATACATAAATGCAGGTATTGAAGTTCCTTCGTTGCATACACGGGGCATATTGATCCTTGTAGTGGATGAGACATTTATAGATTCACTTGCTTTTGAAATAGCACGACTGATAAGTGATCTTGAAGGGGATGGTTGGAGAGTTGTACAACATAATGTTTCGAGGACGGCTACAGTGGCTTCTATAAAATCGTTAATCGTGGAAACATACAATCAGGACAAGCCAAATACAAAGGCAGTGTTCCTTCTTGGCAGAATTCGTGTTCCATATAGCGGTGATCTGTTTCCAGATGGACATGCTGACCATGAAGGTGCATGGCCAGCCGATGTATTTTATGCGGACATGAATGGCACCTGGACAGACAATGCGGTGAATGTAACTGTCGCAAGTGATGAGCGTCACCGCAACACACCTGGAGATGGCAAATATGATCAGAGCTTGATTCCAACAGATGTAGAATTGCAAATTGGACGCGTGGATTTTGCCAATATGCCTTCTTTTCCAGTTGGCGAGCAACAATTATTGAAAAATTATCTTGATAAGGATCATGCCTACCGGCATAAAAATTTTACAGCTGCATACCGTGGAGTAGTGGATGATAATTTCGGGTATTTCAGCGGAGAAGCATTTGCCGCTAGTGCATGGAAAAATATCAGTCCACTTGTTGGTCCTGAAAATATTATTGCAGATGATTACTTCACGGTACAACGCGACAGTACATATCTCTGGTCTTATGGATGCGGAGGAGGATGGTACCAGGGTGCAAGTGGTGTGGGAAGCACAGGAGATTTTGCCAACTCCAATCTTAAAGGTGTTTTCTCCATGTTGTTTGGAAGTTATTTCGGCGATTGGGATTCCAGCGATAATTTTCTCAGGGCTCCACTTGCCCAGGGGACCACATTGACAAATGTATGGAGCGGAAGACCGCATTGGGTCCTGCATCATATGGGGTTAGGGGAGAATATTGGGTATAGTACGCGTATAACACAGAATAATAATGGACTTTATTTTCCCAGTTATGGAGCACGTTTTATACATATTGCCCTCATGGGTGATCCTACATTGCGCCATGATGTAATTGCTCCTCCTGGGGGTTTGACTATAAGCAGAGTTGGCTTATATCATCAGTTGACCTGGATTCCTTCACCCGATCCCGTGGCGGGTTATCATGTATATGTCAGGAGTGAAGAAAATCCGGATTTTGTTTTGCTTAATGAAGACCCTTTGCAAGACATTGCTTTTGCACATGATTGTGTTTCGGATGAGGGTTTGCTGACCTATATGGTCAGGGCTGTTGCATTGCAACAATCCCGAAGCGGAACATACTATAATCTTAGCCAGGGAGTGATGGATACCATTACAGGGCAGGGTATACCAGAAGTAGAAGCGATAGCTACATGGGAGATTAGTGGGAGTCTGGTCACATTTACCAACCAATCAGTGAATGCTACATCTTATGTCTGGGGATTTGGAGATGGAATCGTCAGTTCGGAAGTTAGTCCAAACCATATGTATGAAGATGGATTTTATACTGGGGTGCTCATTGCTTCAAACAGCTGTAGTTCGGATACCTTTTATTTTGATGTCGATATTTTTACAGGAATACAGGACATATCAGATGATCCGTCGATCCACATTGCACCGAACCCGTCATCAGGAAAATTTGAAATCACCTGGGATGACCATTCTATTGGAAATGCAGACATCGAGGTCTTTTCTATCGAAGGGATTTCTGTTTATCAGCAAGCTGCGATCTCAAATACGGGGATCGTAGATTTATCCGCAATGCCAGAAGGTGTGTATGTCATGCATATTCTGAAAGATGGAATACGCAGCATGAAACGGGTTTTGATTCAGAAATAATATATCACGCAAGTTAAAACTTGCATCCGCGCAAGCGTAAGTGAACTTACGCTTAACATATGCTCTTTTGATGCAAGCTGCGCTTGCATCCTTCTA
>DASXWI010000065.1:0-14640 GCA_036503755.1 Saprospiraceae bacterium
ATTTCATGAGCACCTATGGTGGGAGGTTCCGATCGTAAAGTGCCATTAAAATCATTTTTCACTTCTGCTGCCACAAGGCCTTTGCCGATTAATAAGGGATTGGTTGCCACTAAGGAAGTATCAAGGTAAAATGGATTAATAGAAAAGGGATTGTCGTCATAAATACCACCGCGTGGATAATAATTATTATGATCTATCAGGGATGAGAAATTGCCCGATTCTATTTCCTGTGAAAAATTATTGTTTTTAATTTTCGCATCAAACGCTGAATTCCGAAGGTTGGCACCTGGGCCGAAATTATTATTGTAAATTTTACAGAAGTCGCTAAGCCCTAAATCGAATTCTTTAAGGATTATATTGTTTGAAACCAAGCTGCCATAACAAAAACTAATGGACGCCTCATTTTTAAATTGGTTAGCATTTATTATGGCTTGCTGACAAAAACTCATATTGAATTTTCCAAAACACTTGTTCAGGTTAAATTCGACATTATCGAGATAACTAATGTTGAGAGAATATAAGAAAGTGTTATTTCTAATGTATAGCGCTCCTAAATTAGTAATAAAGTGAAAAGTATTATGCTCTGCCAGGCTGCCGGTGAGATCAGCTCTACCATAAAAGGTGTTATTTATGAATTCACCTACGAAATTAGTCTCCTGATGAACTTTATTGTCATAGAATTTAACAGAATTCAATGAGAAAGACTCGAGTTCTCCAAAGAATTGATTGTTAATTATCTCGAGTGAATCTGTGAAATCAGCATAAATTGAATATTTGCCCAAATGATCAAAATTTGAATTAATGATCTGAATCATGTTTTCGTTTCCAAATAATTTCAAGCCACAGCCATTCCCTGTAACATGGCAATTTTCGAGGATAATTTTATCAGCATTTGTTGCTTGATCAATCCTTTCGATATACACAGCCGAAGTTGAAGATGTCTTGGCTGGAAGCGGACAATCCAGGGCAATGATGCATTGAAAGAATGAAATTGCATTTGATCTATAAATTTGAAGTGTATACGTTTCATTGTTGTCTCTACTATTTCGAAACGATAAATATTGGAAATGCAAGAAAGATTGATTTGAAATTTTGATTGTATTTGATGCAGAGGAGGTGATAATAACTTTGGTCGGGTCCTTTGAAACAGATTCAAAATAGATGGGCTTAGAAGAATTTATAAATGGTATATTATAGTTAAAAGTCAAATTTTCAGAATAAGTACCATCCTGAATTTGGATGAAAACAGAGTCGCTAACACCCTCAGCGTGAAGCCGATCAATGGCTTCCTGTATGGATGTAAAATCTGAATTTTCCGGACCTACCATATAGTGACCTTGCATCTGACTGCATACGAAATGAGTTGTAAACAGGCAAATCAAACAAACCTGAAGGCGAAGGATACATTTTTCCATCGTGTTGATATGAATACTTTATGAGTACTCAATTTACTATTTTAGGAACAGGGATGCATATTGCGAAATCAGCTTAAAGCATAATTGTCCTGTATGGGACAAATAAGCCACCTATATTTCAATTTGGAAAAATTTCTTTTAAGTCTTTGCTTTATGCTTGTGGAAGGAGATGAAGGCAATGATAGCACTTATGCCCATTAATAAAGCCCCAAGGAAAAAAGGCGCTCCAGGCATGTAGATTGGATTTCCTTCCTTGATTGCCCACGCAAAAAGATTGGTCATCATCGGTGGTCCAACGATTGAAGTGGCACTCATCAAACTGGTTAATGCTCCTTGTAATTCTCCTTGCTCACGGACATCTACTTCACTCGTAATGGTTGCCTGCAATGCTGGTCCTGCAATACCACCCAGGCAATAGGGGATCAGAAACACAAGCATCATCCAGCCTGTTGTCGCCAACCCAAATAATAACATTCCGATAGCATACAAGATGAGACCGATGTAGATGCTTCTTGCATTTCCAAGTTTAGGGTTGATCACCCTGGTAAGTCCTCCTTGTACAATGCCTACTAACAAACCTACTACACCCAATGAAACACCGATCATTCCTTCACCCCAACCAAATCGTTCAATGGAATAAAAGGACCAATTGCTTTGTACGGCATGGGAGGCGAGATAGACTAAAACCATAGCAACCAGCAAATAACTTACATCAGGATATTTGCGGAGATGTAATAAGGAACCTACAGGGTTTGCTCTCTTCCAATCTAATGGCCTGCGATGATCCTTTGATAAAGATTCGGGAAGAATAAAATATCCCCAGAGCCAATTGATAAAACATAAGGCGGCTGCGGCAATGAAAGGTACTCGTGGTCCAAGTGTCCCCAGTAAACCACCAATAATTGGTCCCAGGATAAATCCAAGTCCGAAGGCTGCACCGATCATACCAAAGTTCTGCGCCCTGTTTTTCTCATCACTGATATCCGCGATATAAGCAGAGGCCGTTGTAAAACTTGCCCCAGTAATTCCGGCAATCACTCTTCCAACAAACAACCATTCGATCGAAGGAGCCCAACTCATCAGGATATAATCCAAACCAAATCCAAAAAGAGAGACGAGCAATATCGGCCGGCGTCCATATTTATCACTCAGATTACCGACGAGTGGAGCGAAAAGGAATTGAGTAAGAGAGAATGCAAATAACATCCAGCCATTCAAGCTAGAGGCATTGCCGGTATCGACATTTTCCATGTCGCTGATCAGACCTGGCATCACCGGGATGATGATCCCCCAACCGATCACATCGATCAGCAAGGTCACAAAGATGAATCCGATGGCGGCTTTGCGGGTGTTCATTAGTGGGAGGCAAGATAGTAAGACAGTAAGACAGTAAGACAGTGAGACAGTGAGAGAGTAAGACAGTGATCCTATTTCCTAGCTCCCTGCTCCTTGCCCTTTGCTCCTTGCCCTTTGCTCCTTGCTCCTTGCACCCTGCCCTCAGCCTTCGCCTTTCTACCATCCCGATTTGATAATCCATCCCTAACATTGTACTTTTGCAGGGCTTTTTCAGAAACCGTGGCTAAAATCAAGGGAAAATGCCGTCAAATATTGACGTAAAACATTGATTAAAAATATCATACATATATCGTTTTATTATTATGGCTTTAATTGGTAAGATTAGGAAAAACAGCTGGCTCCTTATTGTCATGCTCGCACTGGGCCTTGGAGGTTTTGTGGCTATGGATATGATCAACAATGCATCCAGGTCAAGTGGCAATCAATTCACGATAGGAGAGGTCAATGGAGAGAAGCTAGATTGGAATGAATTTCAGCGCGCCGAACGCATCCTATACCCAAACTCAACAGGTGATGTTTATGGCCAGCGCAGTTATATCTGGAACTATATGGTTGAAGAGCAACTGCTTAAAGAAGAAGCAGAAGCACTTGGCCTTGGTGTAAGTGTAGAAGAAATGGAAGAACTCCAGTATGGTGCCAGGCTCAGCCCGGTTATCCAACGCAACTTCCGTGACCCTAATACCGGCCAGATGGACAGGGCAACCCTTGACCAGATCAAAGCCAATCTAGGAACAGGCAAACTACAACCACAACTCGAAGAGTTCTGGGGTTTCCAATCCAAGGAAATTGTAAAAGACAGGCTTCAAAATAAGATTGCTGCCCTGATCAAAAAATCAATCTATACGCCGACATGGATGGCTCAACAGCTTCAGGCTGAGCAAGGCTCTTCAATTGATTTTACATATGTTTTAGTTCCTTTTGATAAGATAGCTGATGCTGATGTAAAACTTACGGATGATGATTTCAAATCATGGATGAAAGAAAATGAAGGCATGATCGAACGCAAAGAAGAAACAAGAACTGTTGATTTTGTGGTGTTCAATGTTGTACCTACTCCAGAAGATTCAATCATCGTGCGTGAAGCGATCAATGAGCGCATCGCTGCATTCCGAGTTGCCGAAAATGATTCTCAATTTGTAGAAAACAATTACGGACAGATCGAAGCTACATACTTCAAAAAAGAAGACCTGGCGGAATCAATTGCCGATACAGTGTTCGATTTACCTGTAGGAACAGTATATGGTCCATACATCGATGGTGTGGCGTATAAAGCATTTAAGATTTTAGATAAAAAAACAATTGCTGACTCTGTCAAATCAAGGCATATCCTTATCAGGGCTGAATCAGCTGATGAAATCATAGCCGCTACCGCAAAAATTGATAGTATCAAAACAATCATCGAAGCTGGCATCACTCCATTTGATTCTATGGCGATGCGCATTAGCCAGGATGGAAGTGCTCAGTCAGGCGGTGACCTTGGATGGTCTGCTCCTAAAAGGATGGTTCAACCTTATGATGATGTCCTCTTTTATTCAGGAGAACCTGGAAAACTAAGTGTGGCTACAACACAGTTTGGTGTTCACCTCATCGAAATCACTGGGCGTAAGTTTATTGACAACGAACAAGGCGTGAAGCTAGCTTATCTCGCTGAACCTATTGTTCCATCTGAAGAAACACAAGCTGCGATCTATGATGACGCTCTTGAGTTTAGTGGACAAAACAGAACACTTGATGCGATGAAAGCTGCAGTAGAAAAAAATCCTGCATTAAGTCTTGAATCCGCTCCAAACTTGCCAGCTAACGGTTACCAGTTTTCAACACTAGGTAGCGGTGGCACTTCCAGAGATATTATACGTTGGGCTTTTGAACCGGATACCAAAGAAGGTTATGTAGCACCAGAGGTATATGTATATGATGAGCCAACTTTATTCTACAATGCCCGCTATGTTGTACCAGCATTAAAACTGATTACCAAAGAAGGTGTAATGTCTCTGGCGGATGTTAAAGAAGCATTTACACCTCAAGTGACCTTGAAGAAAAAAGGTGAAATGCTGGCTGCCAAAATCACTTCAAAAGACCTGAATGCAGTAGCGTCTGAATATGGTGTTGAAGTGGACACCTTTAATAATGTCAACTTCAATATGTCATATCTTCAGGGGCTTGGAAATGAGAATACTCTCATTGGTAAAGTAACCTCACTCAATCAGGGAGAAGTTGCTGGTCCGATTATTGGAGTAGGCGGTGTTTACCTTGCACAGGTTATTTCAAGGGCAGAAGCAAGTTTATCAACAGATATAGCTGCTTTCCGCAGGCAGGTTTCTCAAAGCTCACGAAGCAGCATTGACAGCCGGTTGATGGAAGCGATCAAGAGCACAGCCAAAATCGAGGACAACAGGTTCAATTTTTACTAGCCCTTTGACAGGTAAGACACCGATATAGGTGTTAAGCCAAAGGAAAGAGGCCCTACCACAAAGGCAATTCGAAAGTTTAAATACATTGCCCGGAAGCAGAATATGTTTCCGGGCAATTTCATTTTATAGGTTTCGTTTACATAGGATAAAATCCCCGTTTATGCGATTTCTCTTTCTTTTACTGCTGTTTTTATCAGCATGTGCAAAAGGAAAACAAGTCTCGGAAAAAGATCCTGATCTGGGCTATATCTCAACTTTTACTGTTGATACTAAAACCGGGAAAAAAAATGGCCAATACACGAAAACGGATTCCCTGGGTGTCCTCATGGAAAAAGGAAATATGGTGCAAGGTCAGCTGCACGGCATTCGCGAGCTCTATTACCCGGATGGAAAAGTGAAAATCAGGGAACGCTATAAGGACGGCGAATTTGACGATCTCTATGAATATTTTTTCCCAAATGGAATGGTCGAACTAAAAGGATATTATATCGATGGCGCTATGTATGGCCGATGGTTAAAGTATACCTCTGACGGGAAATTATTGGAAGAAGTCACCATGATAGATAATGAAGAAATGGGTCCGTTCAGGGAATATCATCCGAATGGTAAGATACAAGCTGAAGGCACTTATCTTCATGGCCCGAATGAAGACGGTGGATTAAAATTATACGATGAGACAGGACAGCTACAAAAAGAGATGCTTTGCTATAAAGGCAGGTGCTATACCCAGTGGCAGAAAGAGTAGTTATATCTTTTTCCTGGTGGTTTGTTTTTATACGATGGTTCAGGGCCAGCGAGGTGGTGAACGCGTTTTTGAATTCACCGGCCTACCGACCTCGGCCCGGGCTACGGCACTTGGAGGCAGCCAGATAGCCGCTACAACGAATGACTATGGATTGGTTGGTGGAAACCCTGCCATGCTCAATGATAGCATGGATAACTCATTTATATTCCAGCACAATTTTCATTTCGCCGGTATCGATAACGGGTATGCCGGGTTTGCAAAGTATATCCAAGGTTGGGGCTCAATGATTCATGGTGGTGTTCATTATATGAATTATGGAAAGTTCACAGCAGCTGACGAACTTGGAAATATTGAAGGGGAATTCAAAGCGAAAGACCTGGCTTTGGTGGCAGGTATTTCTCATCAGTTAAATGAACGGATGAGTGGAGGAGTTACTTTCCAATATATTCAATCTACCTATGAATCTTATACCTCAAGTGGATTGATGATGGATGCCGGGATTGCATATCGCAGTGAAGACGGGTTGAATCATTATGGCCTGGTACTTCGTGGAGCAGGTTTCCAATTCTCGGGTTATTATGAAGGTGGTCAAAAAGGAAAGATGCCGGTTGATCTGCAGTTTGGTTTTTCAAAAAGACTGGAATATGTTCCCTTCAGATTGTCTATCCTGATGCATGACATCAATCGTTGGGATCTTCGTTATGAAAGTCCATTGGATGAAGAAACAAGTATTGATTTTGGTCAGGAAGTACCTGATGAGCCAAGTGATTTTTCACAAGGCATTGACAATTTTTTCAAACACTTGACATTTGGTGGTGAGTTCCTCATTGGAAAAAAGGAAGGACTTATGCTTCGCTTCGCTTATGATCACCAGATTCACCAGGAATTGTCTGTAGTCAATCTTCGCAGCCTTGCAGGTTTTTCAGCAGGGGTCGGGGTGAATCTCAAAATTTTTATCCTTGACTATGGATTTAAGGTGTATCACCAGGCAGGATCCACCAAGCATTTAGGCATTCGAGTGAATCTGAATGAAATGAAGAAAAAGAATATCGTCGATTAATTCTTGGATTAATTATGCAGGAAAAATATGAACGGGCAGGACGCATCCTGCCCGTTCATATTTTTCCTGCATAAGGATTTCCAGCATGATGATTTAGGGGAAAAGGATTTCCTGCATAAGGATTTCCTGCATTTTCTTTTTCTATTCAGGATTCACGGTATACAATGCCAGATTCACCATCTTCCCTTTGATCAGCAGATCCCCTTTATGCTCGGGTACAAGCTTGGAGCCTTGCCAGGGAAGAAGATCTTTCAGATCCTGTGACATCAGGAGATTTACTTCAAGATGATTGCATCGGTTTTGAATACGAGCGGCCGTTCCCACTACTTCTCCTGAATAAGCAATGTCCCTTTTGACTAAACCGATTTCACCTACCATCACCGGTCCACAGTGAAGGCCTGCTTTAAAATCGGGAACAGCTCCATATAGCGCAGTATAATAGGATGACTTGTGATTAAAGACTTTGCGGATTTCCATCGGGCATAGGATACAATTCAGTTTATTCAATCCTTTTGTCATGGACCATGTTACCGTGATCTCATCACCTACGTATTGATATATCCTTCCTTTATGTTTCAGAATCACGGGCGTGGCATCGCTGATGACATCCTTGATAAAATTGAAATATTGTTGCTCACCCAGGACCCGGGCGATATAGGTGGAGCTGCGCAAATCAAGAAACATGAATATGCGTTCTTCACGTTTTGGTCTGAAATAACGACCCATGAAAAATTTACGCAGATTACCTGGACCATATTTATCATTGACTAGAAATCCGGCGATGGTGCACAAAACAACAAAGAGCCAGAAGAAATAATCTTTCAGAAATCTCAGGCTTCGGATGTGAGAGCCTAGTTGATAAAGTAAATCCTTTCGGCGTATCGTTTCCTCTCCGGTAAAGGTTGCCCTCGTTAAAAATGCGAGGATGGTTACAAAACAAATGATGAGGGTGAAGGCAAGTAGAATAAACAAGATCGCCTGACCATAGGGATTGTTTCTGATCCAACGTTGCAAGTAACTCACCAGGATCGCACCTCCAATAAGTCCGGCAAGGATGGTAGCCAGGGCATTGATCAAAAGGTTTGTCCAAAAGGTCGGTATATCTGGAGCGACATCTGCAGCCAGGAGAACCATGTAATCATAAAGCGATTGACAGATGGAAATGAAAACCCACAAGCCGGTAATCCACAGGATCTTCTGTAGTTCACTTCTGGTTCTGAATACCTCGAGAAAATCCGTTGTTTCAGGATTACTCTGATGGTTAGTGGTCACGATGGTGGGTAGCGTTCAAATCAGGTGCAAAAGTAGAGATTATAAGTTTAGCTGATTATGCCGCTGGATGGAGTTTTCTCCGCCAGCACCAGGAGGTTTAAAGGTTAATGGGCTTAGGAGATTAGAAGCTTAGGAGGGTAAAAAATTTGTTTGATTTGAATAGTATTCTTTTGATAGGGAAGGCATATGTGAAAAAAACCATGATTTGGGATAAACGACACAGGATTCTGGTTGTTATAGAGGAGGCTTTCCGGAGGTGGGAAAATAAAAGCGTGTAAAATGAGGGAAAAACAAATTAAATATTTTTATAATATGAAAAATGGGGTATATTTGCCTATAGTACTAAGGGTCTCACCACTATGATCAGACAACAATTATCGCAGAAGTTACTCCAGAAGTTATCTCCCCAGCAGATTCAATTGATGAAGTTGCTGCAGATTCCTACTGTATCATTGGAGCAACGAATCAAAGAGGAGTTGGAAGCTAATCCAGCTCTTGAAGAACCGGATTCCTACAGCGATGATTCTGCAGATGATAATGCCCAAACTGAAAAGGAAAATGAATCGGAGAAAGAATCCGATGATGATTACGATATCGATGATTATATCAACGACTACATAGAGGATGATCCAGTTTCCTATCATTCAACCGAAACGCCAAGTGAGCAACGAGATAAAAGCCTGCCAGCTGTTGTAGCCAATACGTTTCATGATTACCTCGATCAGCAATTGGGCATGCTCAACCTGGATTCTGAAGTCCATCGGATTATTGCCAGCCAGATCATCGGAAGTATTGATGATTCGGGTTACCTGAGAAGGGACATACCTTCCTTAATTGACGACATTCTTTTCGCCTATAATATTGAAGTCAGTACTAAGCAAGTGGCTGAGGTATTGGCCATGATCCAGCGATTTGATCCTCCGGGTATTGCTGCTAGGGATCTCCGGGAGACATTGATTATCCAATTGCAACAACGATTGCATCTGGCTGAAGAAGTTGGAGAATTGGAACTTGTTCCAGTCCTTAAGCTCGGAATCCTGATTTTGTCAAAACATTTTGAAGCATTTTCGAAAAAACATTTTTCCAGGCTGCAGCGCAATCTTGAGATTGATGAGTCAATGCTCAAATCGGCTCTGGATGAAATACTAAAACTCAATCCCAAACCTGCAAGCGGATATACCAGCCAGTTTGATACACAGACACAAACCATTATTCCTGATTTTATCATTACCAACAGGGATGGGGTGCTTGATCTGACCATGGATGTGCGCAATGCTCCGGATCTGCGGATCAATGATCAATATGTGGATATGCTCAAAGCCTATCAAACAAAAAAGGAACAGCATACCGTACAGAAAGAAAATAAAGAGGCGATCATCTTTATCAAGCAAAAAATAGATTCTGCCAAATGGTTTATTGATGCCATAAAGCAACGCCAGAATACACTCAAGCAGACGATGTATGCGATTATGCAGTTTCAGAAAGAATTCTTTCTCACCGGAGATTCCACCAAACTGAAGCCAATGATCCTTCGGGATATTGCAGAGATCACAGGATTAGATATCTCTACAGTTTCCCGCGTAGCCAGCAGTAAATTTGTGCAAACAGAGTTTGGTACAAAACGACTTAAAGATTTCTTCTCTGAATCTATCGTCAACACAGAAGGGGATGAAGTTTCAACCCAGGAGGTTAAATCCATTCTCAATGAAATCATTTCAGGAGAAAGTAAACGCAAACCACTGTCTGATGAAAAACTTAGACAGATGCTTGAAAAACGTGGTTACAGCATAGCCCGCCGCACAGTGGCCAAGTATCGTGAGCAACTCAATATTCCTGTAGCAAGACTAAGAAAGGAGTTGTAATTCATATCTCGCAGAGGCGCAGTTTTATTTATCCATTACCCTTTCTGCCTTTCCGCCCTTGAAGGGGCTAACCCCCCTTTCTACAAGCACACCCTTTCGGGGATTCTTCATACTACTTCTACTTCTACTTTTTACTTCGATATTCGCTATTCCTTATTCAAATGCGTTTAAAGCACCTTCAAGTTTTTCACAAACGATATTCACTTCTTCTTCACTGATGATCAATGGGGGTGCCAGGCGACTCGATCGATTATTGAACAGGAACCAATCCACCAATAACCCTTGCTCCCGACAGGCTTTAACAGCTGGACGAAGGTGTTCCGGATTTTTCAGATCAAGTGCCAGCATCAAACCTTTTCCTCGGATCTCACGCAGAGCCCGATGATGCTCAAGTTTGTTCCTGATTACGTTTTCAAAAACGACTGCTTTCTTCGCTAAATCTTGCTCCAGTATTATGTTGATGGCTTCAAGACTTGCTGCACAACTTAAAGGATGACCTCCGAATGTTGACAGATGCCCGAGTATTGGATCATGAGATAGCACCTTCATGATTTCATTGGAAGAAATAAATGCGCCTAAAGGCATCCCTCCACCAAATGCTTTGGCCAACAATAATATGTCTGGAACTACGCTTTCCTTTTCAAACGCCCACATCGACCCGGTGCGGCCCATGCCTGTTTGAATCTCATCAAAAATCAGAAGCGTCCCAGTTTGATCACACCGATTCCTTAGTGCCTGTAGATATCCTTCGATAGGGACGATCGCTCCAGCTTCACCCTGGATTGGCTCAATGATCATAGCAGCGGTTAGCTCAGTGATCTTGCTGAGGTCATCAAAGGAATTGAATGCAATATGTTTTATACCCGGAACTAAAGGCCTTGAAGCAGCTGTAAAATCAAGATCACTTCTTAGACTTTCCGCACCAGCCGTACTTCCATGATAGGCATTACGGCATGCGATGATCTCATAACGTGCAGTATATTTCCTTGAAAGCTTTAATGCACCCTCCACAGCTTCTGCACCTGAATTCGTAAAGAATGTACAGTTCAATTGAACCGGCAGTATTTGTGAAAGTTTCTCAGCAAGTAAAACCTGTGGAGCCTGGATATGTTCTCCATACACCATAGTATGCAAATGGAGATCTAGTTGCTCTAGGATAGCTTCTTTAATTCTCGGATGTCCATGTCCAAGTGAGGAAACAGCTATTCCTGAAATACAATCAATGAATGGTTTTCCCATCTTATCGAAAAGATAAATCCCTTCACCACTTGTTACTTCGAATCCATCCGGTTCCGGTGAGGTCTGTGCCACATGACGCAGGAAAGATGATCGAAGAGAATTAAGCATATTGTAAAACTAGATTGTCCTCTTTTAATGATTCAAGGCAACCGAATATTATTTCAATTCCAAAGCTTCTTTGATCTTGTCAAATATGGCCGTGTTATCATAAATACCCCGAAAAGCTTCAGCGCCCGGACCATCCGCAAAAACCGGAATCATAATGGCTGTGTGACTTTTCGTGGTGAAGGCAACCTTGATATCATTCAATTTGGATCCGGGTTGAACAGCAAAACCACCGGTTTCATGATCACCGGTTACAATCACAAGTGTTGTTTTATCTCTTGCTGCAAAGTCAAGAGCTGCGGCTACTACTTTTTCAAATTCATGCATTTCAGACACAACGTAGTTTGCATCATTAGCATGTCCGCCCCAGTCAATCTGTGAACCTTCAATCATCAAAAAGAAACCATTTGGGGAACGCTCATCAAGGAAGTCAATTGCTTTTTCAGAAGCAGGGATCAAGTAGTCTCTTCCTGAAGCCACAGGTAAAGGTTCACCATTGGCGGTGAAGTATCCGATGTTTTTCGAGGTGGTAATGTCCAGGCTATTGATATCCTTGTCAACAAAGTTGGTGATCTGATATCCTTTGGCTGTAAGTTCAGTTACAAGATTACGCTCATCTGAAGTACGTCTTACAAAATGATCCATGCCACCACCAATAAAAATATCCACAGGTGTGTTGAGTAAACCCAGGGCAATCGCTTCTTTTTCTTCCCGGTGATAGACATGGGCAATAAAAGAAGCAGGAGTAGCATGGGTTATAGAACTACTCGCTACTAATCCGGTAGCCATTTGTTTTTGTTCTGCCATTTCTAGGAGAGTAGGAACGGATTCCTTCTGAGCATTCACACCAATAGCCCCATTGTACGTTTTTACACCTGACGCAAATGCAGTAGCTCCGGCTGCACTGTCTGTCACCAGGTTGTCAGAAGCATGGGATTTATGAAACCCAATACTTTTGAATCGTTCAAAGACAGTCTGATTATCGTTCATATACATCGCTCCTGTAATCTGGGGCAATCCCATTCCATCCCCAATCAACAGGATGACGTTTTTAGGTTTTGCTAAAGGAGTATTGGATGCTGTTTGTGGAGTAGCAGTTGTTTTCCCCGTTGTGGAGCAGGCACCCAGGCAAAGGGCCATGCCAATCAGGCACAGATACATGAGGTCTTTACCCAATGGCCATGAATTTTTTGCCGGGAAGAGATTTGATAGCACCTTTAAATTCGAGGGAAAGCAATATAGCGGCAAGTTCACCAGGTCTCATATTAGATTGAAAAGCTAAGGTATCAATATCTTTTTCCCTGTCGCCAATGATCATCTTGTAAATTTTCTGCTCACTTTCGGACATTTCAATGAATAGATCCGTTTGGAAATTCTGCTGACGGGTCTTTTTATGCCAGGACATCAGTTCGATCAGGTCTTCCCCGGTCTCAATCAGATGGGCTTGCTGATGTTTGATCAGGTAATTACATCCGGCCGAACTTTTGTCCAATTTTCTACCAGGAATAGCAGCGACATCCTTATTGTAATCATTGGCCAATGCAGCCGTTATCATAGATCCACCTTTAACCCCAGATTCAATGACTACCAACACATCACACAGACCGGCAACAATCCGGTTCCGCATTGGAAAATTGACGGCATCTGGTCCGGTATCGTATGTAAACTCTGTGATAACGCCTCCATTCTCTATCATTTTATCAACAACAGGTTTATGGCTATCAGGATAAATATTGCCCATACCGCTACCCATCACCCCAATCGTGGGTATGCCATGCCGGACACAATATTTATGCGCCGTAATATCAATGCCATAAGCCAATCCACTGATGATCGTCACATCTAAGGGAATAAGGGCTTCAATAATTTCTTCGGTAACACTCTTTCCATAAGGAGTAGGTTTACGTGTTCCAATAATCGCTACACATCGTTCTGGGTGAAGGTTCAGATTTCCTTTAGTGTATAATGCCAATGGGGAATCCGACAAATGAAAAAGTCTTTGCGGATAAGTGTCGTCAAGAAAGAAAGTATGCTGGATATTTTCTTTTTCCATGTGCGCGAGTTCTTCTTCCGCTGCTTCAAAGATGGAATGCGCTTGACTTATTTGTGAAGCGATTTCTTCGCCAATACCTGGAATAGTTTTAAGCTGTCTTTTACTTTCCATAAAGACGGCTTCAATGCTTCCGCAATAGGATATGAGCTGACGGCCTATAATAGGTCCGACAAGAGGGATCATGGTAAATGCGATCTCCTCCAGTATTGTTTTCCTGGTTTTCATCTGGTCACCCTAAAGTAGGGATTTTCCAAATTGACTTGGAAATTAGTCAGAAGACTCATCCTATGCTGGCGGAGATGGTTCGACCTGCTATTGCTCGTCCTATGGGCTACAGCTCACCAACCGATTCCATCCAGCGGCAAGTCTATGCAAGACAAAAGTTTATTTTAAATCCCGAAATGCCGGATTGATGGCATAGGCCCTCTCAAGGTATTGCGTGCCTTGCACCTGGTCACCACCATTGTAAAAAGCTTTTCCTAATCCATACAAGATGCGTGGATCGTTTGGCGCTATTTTTTCACCAAGCTTGAGGTAAGTGATAGCTAAGGGCTGACGTCCTTTTTGTTTAGAAAGCATTTCATATCCGATCCTGTAATAAAAGTCAGTGAGTTTATTCACATCTTCCCTGGGATTGAGGAATTCCATAAACTGCTGGATGTATTCTGTTTCTGGTCTTGCATTGAGGATAACCGTAAATTCTGCAAGCAATGTATCAAGGTTATGATGCTGAATGTATCGGTCAGCAACCAATCCTGATTTGATTTGGTTTGCACTCAGGTAATTCGGGTATATTTTAAGTGAGCGATCCGCGTAAAATTCTGCCTCTTCATATATCTTTCTTTTCTCTTCGACATTTGCTGAGTCTCTACCCAATTCATACAATGCGGTTGCCATAAAGCAATTGCTTCGTGCACTGTTAGGAGAAACGATGACAGCAGAACCATTAAGGCTGAGGGCATTCTCCCAGGCAGGGATACGGGTATAGGTTTTGAAGATATAAGCTCCACATAATCCAATGATAAATACAACAGTTCCCCATTTCAATATGGGTTTTTCAGAAAACCAACCATGCTGAATCAATACCCATGCACATACCAAGGAAAAGGCAATGGAGGGCAT
>DASXWI010000066.1:0-3613 GCA_036503755.1 Saprospiraceae bacterium
TGTTCCTGCCCGATCAGTAGTCATTCCCGGAACTTATGAAAAGACATTCCCTGCAGGAAAATACAATGTGCCCTGTGCCTTGATCATCGGGCAGCGCCAGGCCTCCACAGACAAGAAGGTATCGCTCAATTCAGCCTTACGGGATCACCAGGTAGCGGTTTAACCTATTCCCTTCCGCTTATAGTATCTTCGCAAGACATGCAACTGGCACACTATATTGATCACAGCTATCTTCGACCTGACTGTACGGAAGAGATTATCGACCATCTTATTGAAGAGGCAAAAGAATATGGTTTCAAAGCCATCTGCATCCCGCCGATGTACCTGCAGTATGCTAAAGTTCATTCCGGCGAACGTTCCTTTTTACTTTGCACTGTAGCTGGTTTTCCAATTGGCTATGATCATGTGGAAGCCAAACTTGCCTCTTTAAGCCGATCCGCTGATTTAGGTGCAGATGAAGTAGATGTCGTGATCAATCTCTCTGCTGTAAAAACCGGGCACTGGAAACTCACACGAAATGAGTTATCCGCGTTGAATGAAACTGCCGGTGAAAAGAATGTCACATTAAAATGCATCATTGAAGCACAATTGCTCAACGAAGATGAAATCATGAAGATCTGCGAAATCAGCAACGATCTGAATTTACCCTTTATCAAAACGTCTACAGGTTTTTTTGGTGATCCTGTGAGAGAAGACACCGTTAAATTGCTTCGCAGACACCTCGAACCTTCAACACGTATCAAAGCGTCTGGCGGAATCAACCATTATCAGCAGGCCATGAAAATGATCCGTGCCGGCGCAGACAGGATCGGATGTAGCCAGAGTGTGGCGATCGTTAAAGAAACTATTCAGAACTCCTAATCCGTTATACATGCACTTTAATCATCCGGGGCTTTGAAATACTTTCCTCAAATTTTGAAAATGGGCTTTGTGGCTTTATGGGTCTTGATGTTCTCCCCCATCAAAGCACAGCTTATAGAAGATCCACAGATCACATCCCTGATGGACCGATGGATCGATTACAACAGGGAGCACAATGAAATAAGGGGGTGGCGCATCCAGATCATGGCGAGTATTGACAGGAGGCAAATGGAGACTGCGCGCCGAAACTTTGAACGTAACTATCCTGAATATCCTGTAATCTTTATTCATAACGAGCCTTACTTTCACCTGAAGGTCGGCGCTTTCATGACAATACAGAAAGCCCAGGCCTTCCTTAGAAAAATGCAGGAAGATTATCCACAGGCGATAACCGTATCCGATTTGTTGAAAGTAGAAGAGTTGTTATTGTACGATCAGTAGGCTGAAAACGTGTAATGAAAAAATTTGATTGGATTAGTTTTGCTATTGTGATCAGCCTCATCATCATCGGGCTGATGATGATCTATGCATCCGGGTATCAACCCGAAGCCGAAATTCCTTTTTTCTCCTCCCAGGCTGGTAAACAAAGTATATTCATTGTAGTAGCCCTGGTAATCCTGACCGGATCTCAATTGATTGACTGGAAATTCTGGAGTGGATTTGCATATCCATTTTATTTCTTTACCATACTTCTACTGGTGCTGGTATTGATCATTGGTTCTACGATTAAAGGATCTACCAGTTGGTTTCAAATCGGCGCATTTTCATTTCAACCTTCAGAGTTGGCAAAAGTGGGCACCATTATGGCTCTTGCTTCCTTTCTCAGTCATCATCGGACGCGCGTATCTGATACCAGGGATCTTATTGTTGCATCAGGAATTATATTATTACCTGCCCTCCTGGTCCTATTGCAAGGTGATGCAGGATCCTCCTTGGTATTTCTTTCAATCTTCCTGGTCTTGTTTAGAGAAGGACTAGCCATATGGATACCTGTGTTGTTTTTTGTACTGGCTTTATTGTTTGTGTTGACGCTCAAGTATGACATCTTTGTCGTCTTGCCTTTGTTGCTTTTCGCCGGAGGTATTTTCCTGCTGGCGAGTTTAAAACGGAAACAGTCTTATCTGTTTGTGACTACGGGCATGATCGTTGCCGCAGTGGGATGTGCATTTCTGGGCCAAATTGAGTTGGTGATTGCGGTTGCTGTTTTATTCATGGTTTATGCTGCCTTCGAATGCTTCATCGATAAACAAATCAGGCAAGTTGTACTCCTCACATTTGGTGCAGCGCTTTTGTTTGGTTTTTCCTACATGAGCAGTTATATTTTTAACAACGTTCTTGAATCACATCAACAGGACCGCATCAATGTATGGCTCAATCCTGAAGACTGCGATCCACGTGGATCGTTGTATAATATCCTGCAATCTAAAATTGCAATTGGTTCGGGTGGCTTTACCGGCAAAGGGTACCTGCAGGGCACGATGACGAAACTTAATTATGTGCCTGAGCAAAGCACCGACTTTATCTATAGCATTATTGGAGAAGAACATGGCTTTATTGGTTCTATAGCTGTCATTGTTTTATTTCTCATTCTTATGCTCAGGGTGATTGATATTGGTGAGCGAGCCAGGGTTCCTTTTATACGACACTATGCTTTTGGTGTGGTGGGGGTTGTCTTCACACACTTCCTGGTCAATATTGGGATGACTATGGGTCTCATGCCGGTTATCGGTATTCCGCTTCCTTTTATCAGTTCGGGTGGTTCTTCGATGATAGGCTTTAGCCTGATGATCGGTATCCTCCTTAGTATGGACTCGAGTTGGGTTCGATCCAGAAGAGCGATGTAAATGAAGAATGAAAAGTGAAGAGTGAAGAGTGAAAAGTGAAGAGTGAAAAGTGAAGAGTGGTCCAATGATGTCCTTAAACACGAATGTAACCGCCAGGTACAGAAATGGGTGTTGGGATTATGGCTTTCAATTTTCAATTTGAAACCGTAAATTTATTCACAGAAAATCCGGAAGCAGCCCCAAACGCAGTCTCCCTGCCGAACATACCATAGCGGTATGCGTCACGTTTGATGACATCTGGCTTCGACCGAAGTGCAAATTAGGAACCAATGAATATTGGCTAATGAAGTTATTATGTCTGACAGAAGCCAGGTCCGAATTAGAAGAGATTAAAGGGTTGTTCATATAAACTGTTAAATGGTTGACATGAAATCCGAATAACAGGAAATGGTTAGCGAATAAATGATGGAATAAGAAAATATGAAAACGCAACTGATTTTATTGGCTGCCCTATTGATGATGGTGCCCTTTTTCGCAGGAGCGCAAGAAGAAACGGCTACAAGTACCCAGGAATTGGCAGATAAATTATCTAACCCGGTGGCAAGCATGATCAGTGTGCCATTTCAAAATAATAGTGACTGGGGAATTGGTACTTACAACGGCTCGAAGAATACGCTCAACGTACAGCCTGTGATCCCCATTAAATTATCCGCTAACCTGAATCTCATAACAAGATATATCGTGCCGGTAGTTACACAACATGATATTACCGGTGACAATACAAGTCAAACCGGATTAGCCGATGCCACAGTGAGTGCCTGGTTTTCACCTTCACATCCAAAGAACGGATTGATCTGGGGACTTGGGCCAGCCTTACTCCTACCTATTGCCACGAGTGATTTCCTTGGTACAAGAAAATTTGGCGTGGGGCCAACAGCTTTGTTTTTAAAACAAGGGAAAGGAAATAC
>DASXWI010000067.1:0-1685 GCA_036503755.1 Saprospiraceae bacterium
CTTCAATCCTATATTATCAATTAATTCTTTGGATAACTCATCGAAAGGTGGTCTCCTGACCACCAGGAAAAATCATTCCGCCCTATGCTCTCTGCCCTATGCCCTATGCTCTTTTCCGCCACGAATTCACGCGAATTTTCACGAATTAAAATATAAAAATCTCGCTGGTTGAAGTCTCCCGACTTCATTCCAATATTGCCCATCTGTTTCAATTTGTAACTCATCGTAAGGTGGTCTCCTGACCACCAGGAAAAATCATTCCGCCCTATGCTCTCTGCTCTATGCTCTCTGCTTTTTCCCGCCGCGAATTCACGCGAATTTTCACGAATTTGTTTCAACTACTTATGACTCGTAATTCGTAATTAAACAATTCGTAATTGACTATGCATTTTTCAACTCAGCAATAAGCTTCTCCAACGTAGCCTTAGCATCTCCAAAAAGCATCCGCGTCTTCTTATCATAAAAAAGCTCATTCTCAATACCGGCATAACCTTTTGCCATTGAGCGTTTCATGACTATGACATTCTTCGCTGTATTGGCTTTGATGATCGGCATACCATAGATTGGAGAGGAAGGATCCGTTTCGGCTGCAGGATTGACAACGTCATTCGCACCGATGACAATCAACACATCCACATTTGGTAATTGTGGATTGATTTCTTCCATCTCCTTTAATTTATCATAAGGAACATCTGCTTCTGCAAGCAATACATTCATATGTCCTGGCATACGGCCGGCAACAGGGTGAATGGCAAAGTTGACTTCAACCCCTTTGGCTTCAAGTGCTTTTTCAAATTCATGACAGGTATGTTGTGCCTGCGCAACAGCAAGTCCATAACCGGGAACGATCACTACGCGCTGAGCATAAGCACACATGATGGCGGTATCGGTGAGACTGATCTCACTGATGGATAAACCTTCGGTTGATTTGCCGCTTGGACCACTGGCACTGAAAGCCCCACTGATTACATTCCAAAGACTGCGGTTCATCGCTTTACACATCAGGACTGTAAGAATCGTACCTGCACTACCTACAAGAATACCACCTGTGAGCATGACCTGGTTGTCATACATGAATCCACCCAATGCAGCAGCAATACCCGTAAATGAATTAAGCAATGAAATCACCACAGGCATATCCGCTCCACCAATCGGCATCACAAAGAGTACCCCATACACCAGCGAAGCAGCGAAGATTGCCCAGATCAATCCATCACTCCATGAACCGCTCATCGAAAAGAAGACAATCACACCAAGTATGGCAAACACGATTGTGTTATTGGAGATCTGTTGAAGTTTGCTTCCGTAATCTTTGATTTTACCCTCTAATTTTCCATACGCAATCATACTTCCTGCGAAAGACACAGTACCGATCATGACACTCAGGAAGATGATCAGTCTTTCTCCAAACTCCACAGGATGATGCGTATTCATTTCCACAAGTCCGATCAATGCTGCACAAGCACCACCCATTCCATTAAACAACGACACCATCTGTGGCATGGCCGTCATCTTAACACGCATCGCAGCAAAGTAACCCACTACGGTTCCTATGGCTATTGCACCAAAAATCAAAGGCAGGTTGGTGATCCTGGAAACAGCGCCTGTTGTATGATCTACATTTTCATGAAACAGAATTGTTCCGGCGATAGCAATGATCATTCCGAGCGCAGCATAAAGATTTC
>DASXWI010000068.1:0-1529 GCA_036503755.1 Saprospiraceae bacterium
ATCAGGCTAGACTTGTTTTGACCATGTTGAAGAAGACTTCGTAAGAGCGGAACATGAATTCCTTTTGATCTTCGGAGAAGTAAATGTTGAGTCGCTCTTTGTTGTGCAGGGAGACGAGACCATGCACCTGGCTCCAAAGGATAAGGGAAATTTCTTCCGGGTTGATATCCTTACGGAAATATCCTGCGTCTACACATTCAATGATATTTGCCTTGAGCATATTGATGGCAGTAGCCCCATCCTGCCAGAATTCTTCCTTCACTGCAAGCGCTTCCATGGTGCAGGAGAGGATAAACATCAGCTCATAGTCCTGGGGATTATCAATCCCATATTGGAGATAACCCTTTCCTGTGGCTTTTAACCTTTCGAGCGGATCAGGCAGATTCTGGACGGAGAGAAACAATGCCTCAATCTTGCATTCAAAGGCTTTGTCATGGAGGGCCAGGAGGAGCTCGTTTTTGTCTTTATAGTGGTGATAGATCGTCCCCGGGCTGTATTCGATCTTGTTGGCGATCTTCCGGATACTGGTGTTTTCGTACCCTTCGGTCAGGAATATTTCCCTTGCGGCGCTGAGAATCAGGTCTTTAACTTCTTCTCTTTCCCTTTCTTTTCGTTCGGCAATACCCATTTTGAACAGTTATTTAGTAGATTACACTGCAAATATATTGAACAGTGTTCAATATACAATAGATGTTCAAGATATTTTTTTAGGAATGCTTATAAGCTTATAAAGCTTATAGGATTATAGGCTTATAGGCTTATGGGTTTAGGTGGTTATTATAATGGTTAAATGGTTACATGCTTGTCTGGCGTCTGATGTCTGGCATCTGATATCTAACCTCTCCCATATGGTGATCTTTAGCTAACATTGTGTTGAAAGAACAATCACCTAAACATTTAACCAATTAAACATTTAACCAAAATTCTTTGAGCAAAGCAAAAATTCTGGTAACCGGTGGATGTGGCTATATCGGTAGTCATACGATAGTAGATCTGATTGAATCAGGTTACGATGTTGTATCTGTTGACAATGGAATCAATGCTTCATTTGAAGTGCTAAATGGAATCGAAGCTATCACCGGAAAAAAGGTAATCAATATCAATGTTGATTTAAGTGATACAGATGAATCCCTGACAGCTATCAAACCGCATGGACCTTTTCAAGGTATTATACATTTTGCGGCGCTGAAGAGTGTGGAAGAGTCAGTATACAAACCGCTACTTTATTTCCGTAATAATATCGGAAGTACGCTGACAACGCTTGCACTGATGGAAGAAATGGAAATCCCACATTTGATTTTCTCAAGTTCATGCACCGTGTATGGTACTCCGCAAAAACTACCCGTCACAGAAGAGACACCAATGGGTCGCGCTGAAAATCCATATGGGGCCACCAAACAGACTGGCGAGATTCTGTATGACCAGTTTTTTAAAAATAAAAAAGGAAAATCCGGGGTATCTCTGCGATACTTCAACCCAGCTGGTGCGCATCCTTCTGCCCTTATCGGTGAATCTTCTAAACAAAAAGC
>DASXWI010000069.1:0-2230 GCA_036503755.1 Saprospiraceae bacterium
GCCTCGATGATAAGTTTGTATTTCGGGCCTATGGTACCATCAGGACCGAAGCCTGCAGAATAACCTGCAAGTACCTGGAAAGATTTCTGAGATAGAACACCCTGATTAATTTCACCATTAGGCATTCGGAGTTCTTTGTAAAATGGAGGCTGAATGTACCAACCTGTTGAAAATGTAAATCCCTTATGCGCTTGTGGCTTGTAGGCAAACTGTACACGCGGGCTCAGAAAAAATTCTTCATTTACATCCGAGTACAGTGCCCTTAATCCACCAGTGATACGCACCTCTCGCCCACCCCCATATTGTTTTGTATAGGTGTTTTGTACATATCCTGAATAAAGCATCGATACGAGATCTCTTTCCGAATTCAACACATACAATAATTCGAGTGCCTCAGGATCGTAGGGCAATGAAAATCCTGCAGAATCGAGTCGCTCCCACTCATGGATGTTGTCATACATATCCTGGTAGGTGGCCTTAATCCCTGCCTGGAAGAAGTTTGATTTTGCCGCGCTTTGTTGGAATTCAATTCCATACTTGACTTCAGCATTTAAAATATTTGCCTGAAGTACATTTCGGCTGTACACATGTTGTGTACCGATTCCAAGTAATGCAATTTCCTCGCCTGCATCAGGATTTTCGAGACTAGTTTCGATTTGACTTAAACGATACTGGCCGATGATGTCGAGATTTTCCTGTTCAAGACTTTTGTATCCGGAGATTAAAAATTTTAGAAACAGAGGATTCTTTTCCCTGTCAGGAACATAGGACAAAGCAAGACCTGTCATGCCATTTGTAAATACATCCTTCTCTGCTCCCTGGAATTCCGTAGACAAGCGTAGTGCAGAACTGATCAAGCCAGTTGCCGTCTCCCGGCTCACCGGTACAAAATCATATTTGCTGATATTGAGATTGGCCATCAATCCCAATTGCCAATCTCTCGAAAGATCAAGCGTTGTGTATACCTGGTAATCCGTAAATGAAGGATTATACTCTCCTTCCACATCAAGCGAACCAAGTAAGTATGCTGATGTCTTGTAACGAGCACCGAGCAGGTAGCGCCATTTCCTGTAAGGATCCTTACCTACAGGCCTGGAACCTTCGAGATGACCTGTTGCGCCAAGCAAACTGATTGAAAAAGAACCTCTCAATGTATCTGGAAGTTTATAGCGCACATCAAGTACCGATGACATCTTATCTCCGTATCGCGCTTCAAATCCACCGGAAGAAAAAGAAAGATCACGCATTAAGTCTGCGTTTGGCAAACTCAATCCTTCCTGGTTACCACTGCGGACAAGCAATGGCCTGTAAATTTCAAAATCATTGACATACACAAGGTTCTCATCATAATTACCACCTCGCACATTGTATTGTGAAGTGAGCTCACCACCTGTTCCGCTTGTTGTGCCTAATGCAATGTATGGAAGAAGAGATTCGAGGTTACCCGTGGTACTGGGAATGAGTTTTAGTCCTTCAACATTCTCCCTGATCGTACCGGCGTCTTCTATTTTCTGTCCTGTGACTACAACTTCTATATCTGATTTGACTGCCGGCAATGCAATATTGATTTGAATCCTTTTACCTGCAGCCTGTGCTTGAATTAATGTATCAAAAGGTTGAAATCCAGTGCGTCTGAACAAAAGGCGGGTTGTATCTCCGGGAGGTACAGTTATTTCATACTTGCCTTGCTCGGAAGTATTGACTGTATTTCCATAAGGTTGTGCAATGATGGTGACTAACTCGACTGGTTGTCCGTCTTGTTGATCCGTGATCGTACCATAGATCGTCACACGCTGCTGAGCTGTAAGTGCATTACAAATCAACAGAGCCGCACAAAGCGGAAGAAAACGCAGAAGGCTATGGATTAGCTTCAAGCAGGGATACTTTTAAAACCTTCTTTGCCGATTGCTTTCAGACTTTGAATGACCGCTTTGGGATCATCTGCGGAGAGCACTGAATTTCCAGACACCAATGCATTTGCGCCTGCTTGCAAAATTCTTTCTGCATTGTGCGGACCAATGCCACCATCTACTTCGATAATAGGATAGAGATTGCGCTCATTAGCCATCTGTCTCAATTTGGTCACCTTTGGGATAGACTGGTAGATAAATTTTTGTCCGCCAAACCCAGGATTCACAGACATCACTAATACTAGGTCGAGATCTTCAAGCACGTCTTCGAGGAGATCAACAGGAGTATGTGGATTAATCGCCACACCGGCGAGTGCACC
>DASXWI010000070.1:0-5304 GCA_036503755.1 Saprospiraceae bacterium
TCGATCATGAAAAAATTACTGCCTACCTGGTATCCGTTTACCGTCCTGTTTTGACCCAATAAATCCTGGTCAGTGGTCGTCGTTGCACCATCCAAAACTGGAAATAAATCCACATGATTTTCATTTACTTCATGGTTGGCATCATGTTCAGCTATACAATTGTTTGTTTCCTGGTAAAAAACCGGGCTGAAGGAGCAGAGTTGAGAATATGATTCCAAAATTTCGAATGTAGAAGCATTCAAAAAAAGCTTCCAATGATCGAGCGAATTGGGATGCATATCAATTTCGTAGGCCAGAATAAGTTTTCCGGATTTAGGATACCAAACAAGTGTGGCAAGATCTTCAGGGAGTTTTAATCCAAGAAGATTTGACTTTGTCTGGAAGGAAACCTCCCTGGTCCTTAAAAAATCTTTTGCAGACTGGATGGCTTCTGCTGCGTTTCCATGCGCCGGGATTTCAGTTGGTATTTTTGCAGTCCAGGCAAAACCATTCAGATCACGAAGTTGCCCGTTTACCAAATGCATTACCATGTCTTGTTGGTGGATTGGAATCCCAGCCAGGGATTGCGTGATCCTGATATGGTTAATATTTCGTTCATCAACATCATCTCCTACAATGTTCCAGGACATATCCAATTGAGATCCATTTTTTGAAAATGGAAGAACCGCACTTAATGCTGAGGTCAAAGATGATCTTCCTTGCCAGAGTTGATTGGGTTTCATTTCAATCCAGAAACTACCTGAAGGTGTAATGTTGAAGGTTTCAACATCTGTTGGCGTTGAATTGATGGAGGCTATTGGATTGGGTGTCCAGGTTTTTCCTAATCGCCCTGATGTATGCATGCCAGGTGCTTTGGCAACTTTTAATGGTTGGGGTTGTACAAAGGGTTTGTCCACTAACTGCTTCATTTGGGTTTGAGCTGTCAATGAAAAAACCGCGATGGTAAAAACGAGGATTAATGTGGAGATTCTCATGATTTGGTTTTTGTTGATTTATAAAGCAAGTTATAGAAATTGACCACTTTAGGATCTGGTACAAATCCATTTCGGCCCCAGGTGATACGATGGAGCTGGCCATCGCTCTTCTTGTGTTCTAAAAAATAATAGATATCCCCTGGTTCGTAGTACGAGATCTTCTCCAATTGAAGGGTTTCATAAGAAAGGAACACCTGTGTTGTGAATGGTTCTTTCCAGGTTTCCTGATATGTAAATATAGTATCCCGATCAACAAGCTGATACAAACGACCGTTATCCAGAAGAGCATAATACGTGACTCCGCCTGTAAATCCACCTCCCTGGCCAAAATGGATTTGGTCACCTTTATACCGGACCGGAAATTCCTTCCTGGAAGAACAAGAAATGAAGGCAAAACCCATTAAAAGAATGATAGCCAGGTTGATTTTTAAGAACATTTATGAGGAAATGGCGTTAAATTGCTGTTAAGTAAGTCCGAAATTAAGGATTAAAACTGTTTTCATTAGGTTGAAGCCCCTATCTTTACCTTGAAATTTGTCAATAACTTAAAAAACTGTATACAATGAAAAAAGTCCTTTTCTCATTATTCCTCTTCTCTGCGTTGGCAGTAGGTGTTCAGGCACAAAGTTCTTCTTGCGCCAAATCCTGTGCAGCAAAACCTGCCGGAGCAGCATGCGAAAGCAAATCAGCTGATGCATCTGCCGCTGCAGCCAAGTTAGCCGCTACGGATGCTACAATCGAAACTAAAACCTGCCCTGGAACAACTGCTGTATGCTATGTCAGGAAAGTAAGTGAGCAGAATGGAACTGTTTCATATGTAGATGTTACTTATGATGCTACTACAAATACATTTGTGAATGTATCTCCTGTAAAAGCGTCAGGTAAAGAAGCCGGTTGCTCAGGTAAGAGCGCTTCCGGAGCTAAAGCTTGCTGTGCTCCTGGTGCTTCTAAAACCAAAACTGCTTCTTCAACAACTTCTTCGAACGGAACAACAACCGCTCCTTCTAAAGGATAAGAAAGCCTGTTTAATGGAAAAAAAAAGCTGGTCCTAGGATCGGCTTTTTTTTTGTTCCCTACAGCCATTGTTCATCCGCTAAAAACACTATGAATGACTACATTACCCCAGGTGCTACCCTATTGCAAGGAAGTTAAATAAGACTACTTTAACATTTTTTATTCTATTGTATTACAGCCCTTTACAGAGATTAAATACCTTTATGTCCTTAATGGCCTTCGCAGATTTCCTTAACCAAAATGACTTTGTATCTTTGTCATCACCAGCCTAATAAATGGCTTGATGACCTGAAGTGATATTCTATGACCCTGGAATCATCTCATTTGAAACCTCAATGGCACGATAATATCATGCAAACTGTAGGCAACACGCCTATGGTCAAGCTTCATGGCTTGTCCCAGCTGGCAGGATGCCTGGTATTGGGAAAACTTGAATCCTTTAATCCCGGGCTGAGTGCAAAAGACCGGATCGGACTAGCTGTCATAGAAGCTGCAGAAAAGGAAGGCTTGATAAAGCCAGGAGGGACCATCATAGAATCAACTTCTGGAAATACCGGGTATTCCATTGCTATGGCTTGTATCGTCAAAGGGTATCATTGTATCCTGACGACTACCGATAAAAGTGCGGAAGAGAAAATCGCACAGTTGAAAGCCCTTGGTGCTGAAGTCCTGGTCTGTCCTAACCACGTTCCGTCTGATGACCCACAGTCATATTACAGCCAGGCTGAGCGACTCTCCAGGGAAATACCCAATTCCTTTTACGTCAATCAATATTACAACCATACCAATGTGGATGCCCATTATCAAAGTACCGGGCCAGAACTTTGGAAACAGACAGGTGGAATGATCACTCATTACCTGGCTACGGTCGGTACAGGGGGGACCATTTCTGGAGCAGGAAAATATCTTAAGGAACAGAATAAGGAGATCAAGGTTATTGGTGTTGATGCCGAAGGATCGGTGCTGACCAAGTTTCATCAGACAGGTATCCTGGATAAAAGTGAAATCCATTCCTACCAATTGGAAGGTGTAGGAAAAAATATTATCCCATCGAATGTAGAGTTTGACACAATTGATCGTTTTATCAAAGTCGACGACCGGAGCAGTGCATTCAGGGCAAGACAATTGACAAAGAGTGAAGGTATTTTCGTAGGCTATAGCAGTGGAGCTGTTATCGAAGCCCTGATGCGCATGCGCAGGGAATTTAAGTCTACGGATGTCGTTGTGCTTTTATTTGCAGATCACGGTAGCAAATACCTCAGTAAAATTTATAGTAATGGTTGGATGCAGAAGCAGGGCTTTATCCGCAAGATTGCGGACTATGCGCCAAGCTACCAGATTCAACGTCGGTTAGAACGCGTTTTTAATAAATACATCAAAAACTATGGAAATATTTGAGAGAATACGCAATCAACGTGGACCATTAGGCCAATATGCCCACCTGGGTGAAGGCTACTATATGTTCCCAGAATTGCATGGGGAAATCGGATCAAGGATGATATTTAATGGCAAAGAAGTGGTAGTCTGGAGTATCAACAACTATCTCGGCCTGGCCAATCATCCTGAAGTACGTAAAACTGATGCTGAAGCTGCGGCTCGCTGGGGTCTTGCTTACCCGATGGGTGCCCGCCTGATGACAGGTGAAACAGCCCTTCATAAAGAATTGGAAAGCAAACTGGCTGCACATGTGTATAAACAAGCAGCGGCAGTTGTCAATTATGGTTATCCTGGTGTAGTATCTGCCATCGATGCGTTACTCAGCCGGAGAGATGCAGTTGTCTATGATGCAGAAAGTCATGGTTGTATAATAGATGGTACACGTCTCCATATCGGAGAACGTTTTTCCTATAAGCATAATGATATCGTAAGCTTTGAGCAAAACCTGGAGCGCGCTAAAAAATGGACGGATGAAAAGGGTGGTGGTATATTGGTCGTAACAGAAGGTGTGTTTGGTATGCGTGGTGATCAAGGTATACTAAAAGAAATAGCAGCCCTCAAGAAAAAATACAACTTCAGGTTTTTTGTTGATGACGCTCATGGATATGGTACACTTGGTGAAGGTGGACGTGGAGCTGGCGTTGAACAAGGATGTCAGGATGATATTGATATTTACTTTTCAACCTTTGCAAAATCTTTTGCCTGTACCGGTGGATTCCTGGCTGGAGATGCAGATATCATTCAATACCTGCAATACGCCATGAGATCACAAATTCATGCCAAGAGTTTACCTATGCCGATCGTGGAAGGCAACCTTAAACGCCTTGAACTCATGATCAATCATCCGGAGTATAAAGAACACCTGTGGCATATTGCAACCACACTCCAAAATGGATTAAAAGAAAGAGGTTTTAATATCGGCGACACCAACACCGTTGTGACACCAGTTTACCTTAATGGAACGCCGTTTGAAGCAACGCAATTGGTGCATGATATGCGTGAATCTTACGGAATCTTTACGTCCATGATTGTATATCCGGTGATCCCTAAAGGAATGATCCTTTTACGTATGATCCCTACCGCATCCCATACTGATGCAGATGTACAACAAACACTTAATGCATTCTCTGCTGTGTCCGAAAAACTTAAGGCAGGCGCCTACCAGGATAAAGTATTGAATCCAGTGCTTAGCTAAGTGAGCAGTGAGCAGTGAGCAGTGAGCAGTGAGTTGTGAGTTGTGAGAAAAAAGAAAAAGGCTTGTGATATCTCACAAGCCTTTTTCTTTTTTCTTTTTTCTTTTTTCTTTTTTCATTCTTCATTATTCACTCTTCACTCTTCACTATTACGCCGTCGTCCAGGAGGGCATCTCTTATTCCAGATTCCAAGGTGTATTGTGGCTTAAAATTAAGATCGCGGACCATTTTTGAATTATCTACGCGCCAATTTCGGGCGGTGATCTCTTTAATTTTATACGGGCTTACATGAAGGGGCTTACCCATAATTCGGGCGAGCACGAGTCTGACATTGGCAATCCCTAATAAGAGGTTTCTGGAAATTTTAATCTTTCGCGTTTTGACACCAAGATGTTTTGCTAAATATTCATTGACTGAGGATGGATCATAGTCATTGCCATCTGAAACCACATAAATTTCACGATGCACATTTTTATCGATGGCATCCCACAAAGCGCGCGCTAGATCTTTGACATATACGAAGCTTACCAGTTGGCCTTTTGGACCGACACGCACAGCAAATCCCTTTTTCACAGCATTCAAAATCACATGGATGAACTTTGTATCCCTGGGTCCATAGACAGATGTAGGCCTGAATATGATCCAGTCAAGCTCAGGATAGGATTGTATGCGTTTTTCCGCTTCAA
>DASXWI010000071.1:0-2209 GCA_036503755.1 Saprospiraceae bacterium
CGAATTTCAAAGAGCTCTATTCTTTTTTCACAACCCGGTCTACTCCGTATGACAATTTCCCGGTTACCAGCATCGCCTTTGGTGATATTGATAATGATGGAACTAAAAATATTGTGGCCACCAATGGGAACCTGACATACATTTTTAGCACATCCTTTCAATTATTGAGAACCATCAACTTGGCAGGAGGAAAAATAATTTTGGGAAATGTAGACCAGGACGCTGCTGTTGAATCTATCTATGCAGGGGGTCAAATTATTCAATATTCCGTTTCAGGACAGGTAAATGATTTCAAGTTTTACCCTGCCAATCATTACGAAACCGTTGTGCGGCTGGCTGATATGAATCTGGACGGCGTACAGGATGTAATCTATAGTTCTCGTGACTCTGTACACATGGTGGATGTTAAAACCCAAACCCGGGTTCGGTCAATCAAGAAAAGCCAAACCAGCGGATATATTTCCGACTTCCAGGTTTATGACCAGACGCTGGATGGCATACCGGATTTATTTGTTGCAAATGATGGAGGTCAGCAAGATGTACACGCATATGACGGAGCGACCGGGGCGTTTAACTATACCATCCATGAATTTCCATCCAGTTCTGTAAAATCCCTAGCGGTGGCACCACTTGATGATGAACCCGGGGCAGAGCTTTTTCTTATTATCAGAAGTAACTTTCTGGTCTACGATTTAGATACACATGCTAAGACCTGGAAAAACATCTACCGCCAGGGAGATATTCGAGCTTTCGATGCCGGAAATATCGGTGGTACTGGGGGTGATGAGTTAGTGATCGGAAGTTTCGATGATGTTAGGGGCTCCCTGGAACGTCGGAAGATGAGCGATAAAAGCGTGATTGCAGAGATTTATGATCCTTTTTTTACGGGTATGGGTCTTGAGAGTTACTCAGCACTGAAGATTGGAGATGTTGATGACGATGGAATCGACGAGATTGTACTAGGAATCGAATCTGGTCATCGATCCGAAACCAGGGCTTACATTCTGGATAAGAATTTCAACGTACTACGCTACTACGAAGTTGATGGCATGAGTCTGATATCAGACATTGCCATTGAGGACGTTGATAACGATGGGCAAAATGAAATCATCCTGACATGCGGAACTAATGTTACGGGCAGTACAGATCCAGCCGAGTGGCAAAACTTCATTTATATCCTGGATGGGGCTACAGGCTCAATAGAATGGCAAAGCCAAAAGATTGGCATTGTAGGATCCCGAATCGGTAACATTCGGATTGGTAATGTTGACAATGACCCGGCTTTGGAAATTCTGGCCCTTCGTTTTGAAAATGAGATTTTGCCAAGTCCACCCCCCGTGCTCTACATTATTGATGCTGCAACGCACAACGTCATCATGAATATGAATCATGTCTATACTTCATTTGATATCTATGATACTGACAATGATGGGATCAAGGACATTGTTGCCGGGACGAAGGGTGGCAGCATCCTGGCGCTGGATGGAGAGACATTGGCTGTTAAAGCAACTATTGCTTCCGGCAAGGGTAAAATCAGTTCACTGATTGGGTTTGATGTAAATGCTGATGGTAATAAAGAAATTGTCTATACAAATTCATACAGACTGATTGTTTATGACCCCGCAAGTTCTTCAACCATTGCGCACTCAGATACACTTGATAATCAAACAGGCCGGTTTGCTTCTTTGCGAATTTTTGGGAACTCCATGGAGGAAGCCAAAATTTTCGTAACCACCAATAATGCGCTCCATGAATTTAGAATTACACCGAAAGTGAACTCAAAGCCTGCAGGTTTTAACTTGATTGCACCAGTGGATCACGAAGAGATACTTTCACAAACGCCACTCGAATTCTCCTGGGAGATGTCACTGGATGATGATGCCATTACGTACGAGATTGAAATTGCCGGCAGCGGTTTAGATACCCTGATTACCGACATTGAGTCAATGGAAATTACCATTCCAACTTCTTTGTTTGAGCTCAATGTTCCGTATACCTGGTCGGTAAGTGCAACCGATGGTTATGACAAAACAAAAAGTGCACCATTTGTCTTTACGATGGTAAACGAAAGACCCGCTAACTTCAATTTGATTATGCCATTACATGAAGCAGTGCTGCTGGGTCCTGAGATGGTAGCGTTTTCATGGGAGAGTTCACAAGATACGGACCCCATCAGCTATACGTTATCAGTGGTTGGAAGTGGTTTGGA
>DASXWI010000072.1:0-2574 GCA_036503755.1 Saprospiraceae bacterium
TATGTAGTTCCTGCTCTGAGGCCAGATCAAATTGATTCACTTTAAAGGTCTGCTCCAGCATGTCTTTTTCAAGTTTGATTAAGTAGCGGTTATTCCACTGGTATAATGTGATCTTACAATCAACCCGGGGGATTTCTCCTATAATTCGCATAGCTATATTTGTTAAAAGCAATATTAAGTAAACTTTCTAAGGCTGTTTACACAGATTTTGAGACTAAAATGGTAGTTTAAGCGTTACTTAAATTGAATTTTTTGGATTCAAGAATGAGTTTATATTGTAAGCCGATTTGATAAAGGGAATGACTGCACGAAAACTGGGATTGCTGAGAGTAGGTGGAATGCTCCTTTTTGTAGTAGGACTGTCATTGATGACAAAGCAGGCAGCTGCCACTCACTTGCGTGCTGGGGAAATCACTGTCGAGAGAATTAGTTGTACGTTCCGTTCGTTTCGTATTACCGTTACAGTATATACTGACACGGGTTCTCCAGTATTGTTTGGTGGAGAGCAAGACATACTTGATTTCGGTGATGGAACACGGGTTTTGGTGCCTGAAACACCTAACAAACCAGTTCCGATTGGTCCTAATACCGGTACGGCATCATTTTCTATTATACACACGTATTCAGGCCCTGGACGATTTACAATTAGTTATTTGGAGCCCAATCGAAATGAGGGCGTGTTGAATATTGACAACTCTGTTCTTACCACCTTTTACATTGAGACTCAGATTGACCTGAGTGTGTTAGGATGTGATAATAGTCCCAGATTATTGATCCCACCAATCGATCAGGCATGCAAGGGTGTGGCTTTTTTTCATAACCCAGGTGCTTATGATCCTGATAAAGGCGATAGCTTATCATTTGAGTTAGTGACACCTTATCGCGACAGAAATCTTCCGGTTGTTAATTATCGTGACCCAAACAGCGCTGAATTTTATACTGATTTTGCTCACGGAAATGAGGAAGGTACCGGGAACCCCACCTTTTCAATTGACCCTGTTGATGGGACCATTAAATGGGATGCACCGGGACAGGTAGGTGAATACAATATTGCCTTCATCGTAAAGGAGTGGAGAAAAATAAATGGTATATGGACCGACATTGGATATGTAAGGCGAGATATGCAAATTATTGTTGCATCCGACTGTACCAATGAAAGACCGGAACTACAGATACCGCAGGATACGTGTGTCGTAGCAGGTACTGTATTGGATAAAATTATCATTGGTACAGATCCTGAACGCCACAATGTTAAGATTGAGGCTTTCTCGGAAATATTTGCAGCAACATTTGATTCACCGGCAACCTATGAGCCTTCACCTCCGGTGTTTCAATCATCAAACCCGCAAGCTGAACTTGATTTTCATTGGGCAACTGATTGCTCGCATGTTAAAGACCAGTCATACTTGGTAGTTTTTAAAATTACCGATGATCCCAGATCCAGTATACCTCCAAAAACAGGGCCGCCATTGGTAACATTTGAAACATGGCGCATTAAGGTTGTAGCACCTGCGCCTGTACTTCAGGGTGCTAGTGTTGATGTAGCGAAACGACATGCTACACTTGATTGGGACGATTACGATTGCTTTCAGGAGGCTGAATCCATACAAGTATGGAGACGAGTTGATGAGACTAGCTATGCACCCGAAGATTGTGTGACGGGTATGCCTGAGTCACTTGGCTTTAGTCTGATCGCCCAAGTGCCAATCAAAAATGGCGATGGACCATCTGCAACTCCAGTGACCGCATTCACTGACACAAATAATAACAGAGGGCTGGCCAAAGGTGCACGGTACTGCTATCGGCTTGTAGCTGTTTTTCCTTCACCCTCTGGTGGAGAGAGTTACGTCTCCAATGAGATTTGCATTACTCCAATTGAAATAGATGAGCCGCTTATTACCAGGGTATCGGTTGATAAAACCGGTGATACAGATGGAGAAATTAACGTTCGTTGGACACCTCCATATGAATTTAGCAATTCACAGTTTCCAGGACCTAAAGAGTATGTTCTTCAACGGGCAACTACAACAGGCTACATTAATGTGAGTGGCGACACGCCAATTTCTGATACAACATTTACGGATTCTGGTCTGGATACGCGTGATCTTCAATATGTGTACCGTGTAGTTCTCTATTCAGGTACAATCCTTCAACCTTCAGTGATGGTTCCTGTTGATACCTCAGAGCTGGCATCTTCAGTATGGTTGGATTTAGGAGCACAAAAAGGAAGGATTGATTTGAGTTGGAATGCGGTTGTGCCGTGGTCAAACCAATTACAAGACTTTCCGATGCACAGAATTTACAGGGGCGATGAAGATGCCACGGAGGTAATGTTGCAGCTGATTGATAGTGTAAATGTTATCCAAGAAGGAATGACTTATGTGGATACCGGAAAACTTGCTCCCGGTGATTCACTGAATGGCAATAACTTTTATTGTTACAGGGTTATGACACGGGGTGGCTATGGAAATCCAAAGATCAAACAGCCGTTTATTAATTTTTCTCAGATCAATTGCGCAAAACCAACCGATGATGTGGCTCCTTGCACACCTGTAATCGTTCCCTTTGATCCTG
>DASXWI010000073.1:0-4877 GCA_036503755.1 Saprospiraceae bacterium
TAGGACATTCAATGATCTCAATATCTGCTCCTTTGATCTGATTATCCTGAGAGCCCAAAGAAACGAATTCTGTAAGATTGCATTCATCATCGACAGGCCCACCAAGTCCATTTAGATTAAAGTGATATGGTCCACCATTGATCTGACTGGAACCTTGATCAGCTCCCCAATAGATACCCGAACCAATATCATCAGGTCCAGATAAGGCAAGGTGACCTGCAAACTCAACGATCATTTGCGTAATAGGGGTTGCACCACCGTCAACTACCAATACATAATTGGTATGAGAATCACCAGTATCATCACCATCATGTTCTGGTTCTCCGCAAAAATAAGCTGTGGTAATTGCCGCATTAGCCCATACCCTCATATAACGAGGCCCACCTATCATAGTTTCATAAGCCATAATCCGTTCCGAATACATTCCATCTTCCGAATCTTCGTAATTATCCATAGGGATGAGAACATCGAAAAAAAATGGACCTGTAGGGCCACTATGAAGGTCTTCACATATATCATCCATATTAGCGGGAGGGCCTATTTCATCTCCACATTCATTAATAAAGTACTGTGCAAGGTTTAAGAAATCCATATTATCCGCTGTGGCATCAGGCCATCCAACTAAAAAGTCATAGGCATGAATACCACCTTTGGTAGCCTGATGCGAGAAAGCTAAGGAATGAATATTGTCAGTCGTTTCTTCCATATCCAAAAGGATCACCCGTTGGTGATTTGACATTCCTTCATAATACTGTGAATTACTGGACTGGACAATGGAGTTTATCCAATGCACATTACCAAGTCCCTGAATGGGGCCATTGGTTTCATTGTTTGCACTCTGCCGGAAATCCACCTTGACATTATCCAGGAAGATAGCTTGCGCATACAATCCGGAAGTCTGACCGTCAGCAGTGCCGATAAACTATTCGCCGACACATTCTTCTTCGCAGAGTTGCCAAGTAGTTGTAAAACCACCAGTGGCATCAGCAGTTACTTCCCACGAATCGTAGGCATCAGCAGGAGTGCCATCAAGATGGTTTACATCCATGGTCACAGTCTCAAACGGATCGAAACCAGATCCAAAAAAGGTAACAATCGTACCCGGATAATAATCCGTTTGATCCGTAGTCAATGTAGCCTGCGACTGCGCAAATAGCGGCAAGACCATAAACAAGAATAGGATAGAAACCCATGAAGGTTTTATCCTAAACTTAGTGTCGGTTGCCGACGGAACATGCGAGGGGGCGCATATTCCGCTACAACAACCTAAACAGGGGGTTAGCGTCTTTTTCATAAAATAAAGGGGGGTTAAAATTGGGTTTGAGTTTATACAATGATTTTAAATGACAATTTTATACTCCTCAGCCAATGGGCATGAAATGCAGCCTATTCGTCCGAACCATTCATACCCGGTCAACAGACCATGGGTGAATCGGCTTGAACTATTCGTCTACCAGGAATACTTCCTGAAAAACGGGTATCTCTAAGTGTGGAAATTTGGTAATCTCAAAGTGGGAGCAACAGAATCCCTTGGTGTGAGATGGATTCTTTTAGCAAGCTATAGCCGGCTAATACGTTGACAAAGAAAAAAGTGGATGTGATTTCATAATTGGGGGTTTTACGAATCTTTCACTGCCTGCAACCAACCTGGTATGCTGAATCCAGGTTTATCAAATCATAGGAAGCTATAGTAATATTGAAATGGGTTTGAATAAGTCTTTTTAAAGGGTTAGTAAGATTTTACCTCGTGGTGTCTAATACTGTGATATAAATACTAAATCGTTAAAATTTGCTCAGATAAAGGTGTGTTATTAAATCTAATTGTACTACAAAACCCCTTATCCTTAAAGAACTTAATCGTTTTTAGGTGTTTAAAGAATTTTTAATCGTTTAAAAACGTGTTTTTTTCGAATATTATTAACATATTTGAATTGCATAAACCCTTTTATTACTAATGAAGAAGCAGTGTCCCCATTGCCAAAGTTATTTCTATGGGAGGACTGATAAGCTTTTCTGCTCACTAGCATGTAAGAATAGCTTTCACAACCTCCACCGGAAATCCGATATCGCCTATTCGGTCGACCAGGTCCTCCACCACAACCGGACAATTCTACAACAACTAGTCCCTCCTGACTCGAAACAAGCCACCTGGAACCGAACCGTCCTCGAAAAATTGGGATTTAAATTTGAAGTAGTCACCGGATTCACCCGCGGCGATAATGGAAAAATCGTCCGACGTGTCTACGAATTTACCTGGGATGAAAACCCCAACGATGACATCATCCTTGAGCGATCTATGCCCACAACTGTTTAGGTTTTTCAGTTCCATCGTTCCACCTTCCTAAGGGGCTGAACCCCATTTCTACATGCACGCCCTTTCAGGGCTCTTTCCTTTTCGACCTTTCCGCCGTTCCGCCCTTCCGCTTTTTTAAGGGGCTAAACCCCCTTTCTATATGCACGCCCTTTCGGGGCTCTTTCCCATTCGACCTTTCCGCCTTTCAATTTGATCCTTGATCTTTTCATCCCTTGATCCTTTGATCCCCGACTTGAAATGGGTTCGCACGGAGTAATAAGGAGGCACCACGGAGTACACGGAGGAATATTTCAAAATCATTCCTTGATCTCAGTTTCGCCTTTACTTGCACTCTTCATTCTTCACTTTTCATTTCAATTTTCTTTTGATCCATTGCTCCCATACCATTAGTTTTCTTCAGAAAACCTAATGCGGTAGGATGCACTCAGCTTGAGGAAAAGCCCATCTCCCCATCTCACCTTAGTCAGATATTCATCCGTATTTACCCCAGTCCTTAACCGCCGCATCACCCCATATCCAGGCTCGAGCGTGACACAGAATTGTTTGGCAACATAAAAATCAACAAACAAGGAAAGCTGGTTATCATCCAATCGAATGAATGATCCATCGGAAAGTCTGTAACTCGAAGTAGGTGCACGGAAGGTAACCCCTCCATAAAATTTTTCATTCCACTTATGCTCAAAGGTGAGCCGTCCCGGCAAAACACCAAACAGGTAATTGCGATCATCAATTCTCCAGTCAGCCCCAAGCAATGGAATCACAAACAATCCAAAGAATTCCGCATTAGCATACACCCCGAAACGGAATTTCTGCTTTGGCTTTCGCTCAAACCCAGCTAAAGCCACACCACCAAACTGAAACGTATTATCCGCAAACAGTTTTTCACCATTTGAGCGAATGATTGGAATAACGGTCAGTGTCCATTTAGAATCTTTCATCGGCATGATCAAACCTACAGGCAAGGCTAAACTTTGAACAACAGGATAGATTTCTTCTGTAGAGGCTGAATCAATCGTCCATTGTTCATAATAAGGACTGGCCAGAAAAATAGCATCTCCTTTGAGCCTGACAGGAAGATCACTGCCAATCCACAAATGTGAAAAAGGAGTGGCAGGTGTTTGTTTACTTCGAAAAGCATTCATATACCTCACCTGGATAGGGTCTATATAAGGTTGGGATAGCGTGGATTCACAAAACAAAAAACTAAAACCAACCAAAAAGAAGAAATGCAATGTTCTCCTCCGGATCCTTTGCTTCCATCTCGACCATGCAGCAAGAATACTATTGGCCACGCCTATCCAACGCGGGTTTTGTGAAATCAACTCTTCTTTCTCTCCCTCATCATTCGCTATGCTCTCACCTCCCGCATACATATCCTGCATGATCTTTCTAACTGATTTTTCAACCATCCCCCTGAAGGGCAATCTTGCCATCATTCCATACATCGCTGCATTACCTTTTGACGAGTCTTCAGGATGTTCACGTCCATACGCAATGGCCTCCTTAAGATCATTAAGATAAATATCTATTGCATCTACATTAGTAGGCAGTATAGTCAAGTGTATGCTATCCGGAAATTGTTGTCGCTCCACCATCCATCCTTTTTCTTCCAACTGATCTGCGACCACGAAGATGTCCGGGTTGCCTCCGGTTGTAGTATAGGATACAAGGTTCATCACTGGTTTACCAATAACCATGATCCCCTCGATAGCTAATAAACCCTGATGCAATTTTTTAACGCCATCCATTAGTTTTTTAGCAATGGTCATATATCCGCTTTCACCAAGATGTTTCATACCCGCCCAGGCTGCAGCAATAGGACCACCTGCTTTGGTTCCAAGTAAGGTTGGTGATATATAGATGCCACCAGGATAATCTGTAGTCACGAAAAACTGATGCTTCAGATATTCCATGTGCTTATACGTCAGGAGGGACGATCCTTTGGCACCAAAACCAAACTTGTGTATATCCGCAGATATCGAAGTAACTCCATCCACCCTGTAATCCCAGGGATCGACAGGATATCCAAGTTTTTCAACCCATGGCAACATAAAACCACCAATACAAGCATCTACATGAAAAGGAAGTTTATGTTTCAAAGCCAATCCTCCTATGGCTTCGATAGGATCCAATACTCCATGTGGATAGCTCGGTGCTGAAGCGACTAATAAAATGGTATTTGGGTTGATGTGCTTTTCATACGCATCAGCATTCACTCGTCTATCCTGATCAACCGGTATTTTTTGCAGCTGCAAACCAAATAATTCTGCTGCCTTGTCAAAAGCAGGATGTATCGTCTCTGGTAACACAACCTCCGGCTTAGTGATTCGAGGATGGAGTTTGCGCGCACGCTGTCTATAACAATACATGGCCAGGAGTATGCTTTCTGTACCTCCCGATGACATCACTCCTACGGTATGCTCATCACCATGCATCATGCGGGCAACCATTTGGACTACTTCCTGCTCCATGATTTGCAGGCTTTTGAAGGCAAACGGATTGAGGTAATTCGTGCTGAACATTTCTGCATGAGCATCTTTGAGCAATTGATCATGCGTTTCAT
>DASXWI010000074.1:0-3177 GCA_036503755.1 Saprospiraceae bacterium
ATAATGAAAAAGTTGGTTCAAAATATTTTTACATAGAGGAAAGCGACACGCAGGTCAATGGTCAGCCGAGATACCTTTCTCTTCAATCCTTGAGGTTGTATGAAGGTCAATATGATGATGTAGGTGAAGATGACCGCCACTATTATGTTGCCTTTTCAAGCGCTGAGACGCGATATATCTATTCAGAAATCATTTTCCAAAACCTGCAGACCTCCGATGCCTGGCAGTGTGAATTGTTTACAAAGTTTTATAACGAAGCGAGGGAGTTGAAAGGGCAGGTGACCAGGTTGCAAATGATCAAGAAAGGTGACGAGAAGGTAAAAATCACAGCAGGCTGGGGCTCGAATGTAAAAGGATCATGGCGACCCGGAAAATATACTGCTGAAATCATCTTCATGGACAAACTGGTGGCCGTGGTACCCTTTGATGTTGGTGAAGATTTTAAAGAAGGACAAAGCCAGGTATTATGGCCAGATTATCGACCGGCTCATTTTGATACCGAATCGCAATCCGAACAATCCCTGGAAGAGGTCATGTCTGACTTGACCGCTATGATTGGGTTAAATGAAATCAAGAAGCAGGTATTTGAACATGCACAATACCTGCAGTTTCTTCAGCTTCGGAAAACAAAGGGCTTTACCGAAAGGCAGGATATCAATATTCATTCTGTCTTTGTTGGGAATCCAGGTACAGGCAAAACTACAGTGGCTGGAATGATGGGTAAACTATACAAAAACATGGGCTTGCTTTCCAAAGGACATGTGCACCAGGTGGACAGGGTAGATCTCGTTGGTGAATATATCGGTCAAACAGCCCCAAAAACCAAGGATGCCATTGAAAAGGCAAGAGGAGGTGTATTGTTTATTGACGAAGCCTACAGTCTTGCTCGCGCCAATGATGATACCAAGGATTTCGGGCGGGAGGTGATTGAAATTCTTGTCAAAGAAATGTCAAACGGTCAAGGTGATATGGCTGTGATCGTGGCTGGCTATCCAAAAGAAATGAAGTACTTCCTGGATTCTAACCCAGGGCTCAAATCAAGATTTAAAATTCATTATCATTTTTCAGATTACCTGCCTCAGGAATTATCCGCCATTGCTCACTACGCTTGTAAGGAAAAAGAAGTATCACTGACTCCCGATGCATTAAAGTTGGTGGATGAGATGATTACAGAAGCATACCGTAACCGGGACAGGACTTTTGGAAATGCTCGTTACGTAAATGACCTTATCGAAAGAGCAAAAGTATCCCTTGGCCTCAGGGTGATGAAAAACAACTTGATGAAGGATCCATCGCGTGACGATCTTTCAGTGATATCTGCGCAAGACATCAAGCATATACAGTTTCAACAAACACATACTTCACCAACCATACCTGTTGATGATAAATTACTTGAGTTATCCCTGAGTGAACTGAATGCATTGACTGGACTCGAAACCGTTAAGCAACAAATCCGGGAAATGGTGGATATCGTCAAATATCACCAAATCATTGGCCGTAGCGTGCTCAATAAATTTTACATGCACACGGTCTTCATCGGTAACCCAGGAACAGGCAAGACTACGGTGGCCAGGATATTGACCAGCATTTATAAAGCTCTTGGTATTCTTGAAAGAGGGCATATGGTTGAAACAGACCGACAAGGCCTCGTAGCCGGATATGTTGGCCAGACAGCATTAAAAACTGCAGAGAAGATCGATGAAGCAATGGGTGGCGTATTGTTTATCGATGAAGCATATGCACTCACCAACGCAGCAGGCAATGCACATGATTTTGGCAATGAAGTAATCCAGACGATCCTGAAACGAATGGAAGATAAACGTGGCCAGTTTTTTGTTTTTGCTGCCGGTTATCCAGAAAATATGGAAGCCTTCCTTAAAGCGAATCCTGGATTGAGTTCACGTTTTGATAAAGTGCTTCGTTTTGAAGATTATAGCCCTGATGAACTCAATGATATCGCCGTCAGCATGATCCATCACCAGGAAATGCGTATTACTCCAAAAGCACTCGAACAATTGACTGCATATTTTCGCTTCCTCTACGATTACAGGGATAAATATTTTGGTAATGCCAGGACCATCCGCCAGGTCATCCAGGATGTCATCAAAAACCAGAACCTGAGGCTAGCCAAAGGCGATCCGGAATCAAGAAGCCAGGCAAACCTGATCACTTTTGAAGATGTGAAGGACTTTGCAAAAGACAAAAATCTGCAGCGATTCCAGCGTCAATCCATCGGATTTAAGAAATAACCTTCCTTGTTAACTAGAAAGTAACTTTTACTGCTGCCGCCTTCCGGATTAGCCTCGTATTTTTGTGCCATGAGCAGGATTTCCAGCATTTTCAATATGACATGCCCAAAATGTCGTAAAAGCAAATTATTTGAATCTCCTTTTAAAGTAACCCATCCTTTGGCCATGAATAAAAAGTGCCCGGTATGCGGACAACGATTTGAACCTGAACCGGGGTTTTATTACGGGGCTATGTTCATCTCTTATATTTTCATGGGATTTATTAGTCTTGGTCTTACAGGACTCATGGTGTTTTATTTCAACTTTTCCATAGAAATAGCTTTTGGTGTTTTGATTGCCACGCTCGCCATTATCTTCCTCTGGAACCTCAGGTTTAGCCGGTCGATCTGGATTCATCTTGTTGTCAAATATGATCCCAGAACAGCAGGGCTAAGCGAAAACAATGCTTTGAAGGAAATAAAAGAATAATGGTTCCTTCCAAGTTGAATAACACTATGTGGTCACACAGCTATCTAAATTATTTTAAGTGGATGGCTTCAGGCTTCATATTTGTTATTTCCTTTTCTATCAAAGCCCAAGAGAAGCCAACCGAGATAGGTGAATTGAATCAGCTTTGGAATCAATATGGTTTAGCTGAAAGACATCATGCCGGCCTGGTGATTCATGATGTGGATTTGCATCAGGACATCTTTTCTTACAAGCCTGATAATTATTTTATTCCGGCATCCAATATCAAAATCCTCACGATGTACGCTGCACTGTATTATCTCAAGGATACGATTGATGCAGGTTGGTATCTGGAGTCCGGTGACAGCTTGATTATTTGGGGTGGGGGAGATCCAGGTACCTTTTACCCGGAAATTGATACCACATCTTATTTCATTGAATTCCTCAAGAATAATCCAAAATTCATTTACTTCTCAGACAA
>DASXWI010000075.1:0-5961 GCA_036503755.1 Saprospiraceae bacterium
TTAAGGAGGCCGTGAATAATATCGCCAAATATTCCGAAGCAACTGAAGTAGATTTTCAGTTCTCTTTAAAAAAAGGATTACTCTACATGAAGATTGAAGACAATGGTAAAGGGTTTGACCTGGAAAGCCTCCCATCTGAAGGCACAGGAAATGGACTTAAGAATCTCCGGAAACGCGCTGAAGAAATAGGTGGAAAGTTGGAAATCATTTCCATTCCTGGTGAGGGGACGTCTGTTGAACTTCGGGTGAGCGTATAACATTCACATTATTATGCTATTTCTTCTACCCCTGATATGAACGACATTTGGACTATGGAAAAAAGTGTAAGCATCCTGGTGTATGAGGATAATCGCGACTTGAGAGAAGGCATGACATTCCTGTTGCAAGCTACCCCTGGATTATCTCTTGTTGGAGCGTTTCCTGATACCGGAAAACTGGAGTCACAAATCCCGGAGCTCAAGCCTGATGTTATCTTGATGGATATAGATATGCCGGGCAGGTCAGGCCTGGATGCCACCATCGTAGTAAAAGCACTGAGGCCTGAAACCCAAATCCTGATGCTGACCGTTTTTGAAGACGAGGACAAAATCTTCCAGGCGATCCGCAATGGCGCTTCCGGATATTTATTAAAACGTACTCCGCCTTCAGAAATCATCGCTGCTATATTTGATGTCCACAGCGGAGGTTCTCCAATGACCTCAAGCATCGCCCGACGCATCCTTCACTTTTTCCAGAAACCTGAGCCTTCAGAACATCCGCGTCAAGAATACAACCTCTCTCCCCGCGAACAGGAAATTCTACAAAGTTTAGTCAAAGGATATTCCTACAAGTTGATTGCAGACGAACATTTCATCAGCATGGATACGGTACGGTCACATATCCGCCACATCTATGAAAAACTGCAGGTCAATTCCAAAACAGAGGCTGTTCTGAAAGCTTTGAAAGAAAGGATCATTTAACATTAAAGCTCCTAATCTCTTAAGCCCATCAAATGCTGGCGGAGAAAACTCCATCCAGCGGCAGATTTACGCTAAATACTTAATTCCCTCTCTTCCAGGAAAGCCGCAAAGAAAATAACCTTTGCGGCTTTTCTTTTTGAATGACACGATTGATTTCAAATTAAAATATTTCGCACGGAGTACACGGAGTTCACGGAGTACTTTTTGAGCAGCAAGCAACTTGAAGAAATTGATGACATCAAGAAATTAGCGGTATTTCTCCGTGAACTCCGTGGTCCCCGTGCGAATAATTTATCCTGGCACATTTCCAGCCACGCACAAATCACCACTTTATGTGAGCCCCCGGACTCACCATACTTGTTTTTCACATCTACGTGCGATTTCAAGATTACAAGGCTCCACTGATCTTTGACCCGTTAAATCCCATGGCATAATGACCAAACCATTTTTTCATTTTGAATTTACTCTATTATGAAACTCCATTATTTACTTCTCGCTAGCTTCTTTCTCAACAGTACGCTATTTCTCTCCGCACAAAAGAATGAGACACTTCAACCCCCTGCCGTACATACAACAAACCGGTATGTCAACACAAACAAAATCATCGCTCAACCCCAACAGGCACCAGTATTCCTGGATCCCAGAACTGTATCATCCCAACCGAAATGGGATGTAACCCTTACACAACATGGTGTATCTCATGCTAGCCAGATACCGGCAACGCAACTGGATAGCATAAAACAGGAAGGGAGGAGAATCAGGCATTACAGGGATTCTATTGAACTGGCCTCTGGAATTCGAGATTACGAATTAACAGAAGTAACCGAAAACAAACCTATGTCGATTACGCCTTTCATCACCAACTCATTTAAAGGCAATCAATTCAATGGCTGGGCTCCTCCGGATAATAGCGTAGCTGTATCTGATGCGGGTTATGTGGTTTCCGTTATCAATTCAAGTGTGCTAGTCATGGATGCCATCGGTAATGTATTGATGGAAGAAAACTTTGAAGATCTTTTCAGCGTGCTGGAGTTGAATGGAGGTTACTTCGACCCAAAGGTGTTGTATGATCCTGAAGAAGACAAGTTTATCATCGTGGTCCTCAATGGCAATACACCGGCTACATCACGAGTTGTGCTTGGTTTTTCGACGGAGAGCAACCCGGCAAATGGATGGTGGCTCTATGCTTATCATGGTGATCCTGGTGGCTTTAACCTATGGTTCGATTTTCCTTCCGTTGGAATATCAACAGATGACATTTATATCTCAGGTAACCAGTTTACTGAAAATAAGGTTTTCAGCCAGACGCTGATTTATCAATTAGGTAAAAGTGAAGGATTCCGAGGTGAAAGTATTTCCGGTGTCATCTATTATGATGTCAAGGATGCATATGGTTATTCTGATTTTACCATCGTACCAATGTCCTACGGTTTTGACGGATCAGTTGGTCCAGGCATTTTTATGCTTAGTACGAATGGAAACGGAGGATCTGAAGCCATGCTCTACTATGTCGATGCCAATGCGCAGAGTAATCCGAGCATCTATGCCTATACTGTTTCCATTCCAAACTATTATGTTCCTTTTAATGGATTGATGCTAGGCACTACGGATGAATTAAAAACAAACGATTGCAACACCCTGACTGGGTTTTACGCGGATGGAACGGTCCATTTTGCATTTAATACACGAGGCGATGATTTTCATACCAAGATTTATTACTGCCGGCTGAACACGGAAGATTTAACAAACACTACCCTTCTTTATGGATTGCAGCCCTATGAATATGCTTTCCCTTCCATTTCACCCTTTGCCACTGAAGAAACAGATAAATCCGTGCTGATCGGATTCTTAAGAACGAGTTCAACTATATATCCGGAATTCAGAATCATGGCTGTTGATCATGATATGAATTTTGGAAATTCTTATCTCGTGAAGGGAGGAGAAAGTTATGTGGACGTAGATGCCAGTGCTTCTGAACGATGGGGTGATTACATTGGCATCTCCAGGAGAGAGTCTGTTACCGGGCCTGAAGTATGGGTTTCCGGAAGTTATGGGAAGGACCAGGAAAATGGAGAAGAAAACCTTTTATGCACCTGGATAGCGCAGGTCACTTCGACAGAAACAGTTAGTGTAGCCGCATCAGATACTTTACTGAAAGAATTTAACCTTTTCCCTAATCCAGTCTCGGGTGGCAGGATTAACGTCGAATTTGAGATAACGAATGCTTCTGTGCTTGATTTCCTGGTTGTAGATGAACAGGGCAGGATGATCCGAAATTTATTGCATAGAAATGTAAAGGCAGGCTTGAATCAATTCTCTTTCAGCCCTGAGCCTTTAAGTCCAGGTGCATATTACCTCGTGATCCATGATCAAACATCTTCCCTCTTAAAAAGTCAAAAATTTATAGTGGCTTACTAATTCTCTGGAAACAATTCCGGTGACCTAATGAATGGAAGAAGCCTTCACTTTTGGATTCTTCCTGCCTGAACTATGCAAAATATTTTTAATCCTATTATTATGAAAACTTTACTCATTCATTTATTCCTTATTCATTTCCTGCTAACAAGTCATAGCGCTTCAGCAAATGAATACATATGGTTATCGTTTTCGATGACACGTGACACCATCAATGTTATTAGCGTGGCTAAGGAATATATTTCAACACATCTAGATGACTGGAACCTTAGCCCAAGCGACATTGCTGACATGAGGATCAGTGACATGTATACGGATCAAAGCAGTGGGATCACAAGAATTTATTTCCAACAACACTATGAAGGTATTCCGGTAAATAATGCTATTCTTAATCTAAACATCACAAAGGATGGCATCGTGTTTTTTGCAACCAACCGTTTTGTTAGGGATCTATATAAAAAAATCAACACTACAAAAGCGGAAATTCACCCTCTTGAAGCAATAGCCAATCTTGCAACACATCTTGCTTTAGCACCGGTGCCATTAAGATTAAAAGTATGGGAAAGTGATTCGTTGGTGGTTTTTGAAAAAAATGATTTCGCACGGGAGGATATCACAGCGGCTTTAGTCTATCAACCAGCTAACGACAACGTATTTCTGTCCTGGGACATATTTCTCGCTCCTCTATCTACACATGATTCATGGAGTGCGCGTGTAGATGCAATGACCGGAAAAGTGATTAAAGTGGACAATTGGACGCTTTATTGCCATGTAGATGGTGGTTCATATTACCATGTAGAGGATGCGTGCGAGGATCATTCCCATTTCGAAGATGAAGAAATACTTCCATTGCTGCCGGATGATCCTGTTTCACCAACCTACAATGTATGGCCTGCTCCATACGAAAGTCCAGACCATGGGCCACGCACGCTGGTGACTAATCCTGCAGATACGATTGCATCTCCTTATGGTTGGCATGACACTAATGGACAACCGGGTCATGAATACACGATCACACGAGGTAATAACTGTTTCTCTTACCAGGACAGGGACAACACAGGATATTCCTCACAAGACGAACCTGATGGAGGCCCTGATCTTCATTTTGATTTTCCTTTTGATCCATCGTGGGAACCTGAGCAATACATGGATGCTTCGGTCGTGAATTTATTTTATTGGACCAATTACCTCCATGATTTTTCCTATCGTTTCGGTTTCGATGAAGCGGCGGGTAATTTTCAGAAAAATAATTATGGACGAGGTGGACAGGGAAATGATTTCCTGTGGGCTGTTGCTCAAGCGGCTGCGAATACAGACACGCTTCACAATAACGCTGAATACCACCATAACAATGAAGGTAGGTCTGCCAGTATTTTCATGTATGATTATATTGAATTGGACAGGTGTCTTACCATTAGTGAGCCGGTCTCCGTCGGTGGGATTTATCGGACCAATCTTGCAGGCGACGGATGGGGCGCAGGGGCCTATGTAAGTGATATACCGGTAAGTGGAGAAGTAGTTCTCGTTAATGACGGCGTAGAAGATCCCCTGACATCTGATGCTTGCCAGGAAATCATCAATGCATCTGAGCTAGCAGGAAAAATTGCGCTTATTGACAGGGGTGGCTGCCATTTCAGTTATAAGGCATGGCAAGCTCAGCAAGCCGGTGCGATTGGGGTTATTTTTTGTAATACCCTCAACAACGAAATATTTACGTTGGGGGCAGGACCTGATGCACCTAATGTCAATATTCCTGTTGTGTTGATCACTTTGACTGACAGTGAAACGCTAAGGAAAATGGCGGGTCAAGGTCTCAATGCCACTTTCGTCATCCCAGACCAATCTGGACCTGCGCGATTAACCAGTGATTTTGATGCAGGACTCATCGCTCATGAATATGGTCATGGTATTTCCCTAAGACTCGCTGGGGGTCCTGACAAAACATGTCTCGATAATGCAGAACAAATGGGAGAAGGATGGTCTGATTATTTCAGCCTGGTCACTACTGTGCAGCCCGGAGATACCGGAGAAAAGAGAAGAGGCATAGGGACCTATGCTACAAATGTACCGCAAATGACCAATGGTATAAGAAGGTATCCCTACTCTACAGATATGAGCGTATCGCCATTGACTTATGGTGATGTGGCACCGGCCCAGGAAAAACATGACCTTGGAGAAGTATGGGCTGCTATGCTCTGGGATATGTATTGGGCACTTTCCGATCAACATGGTTGGAGTGCTGATCCTTATGATCCATCGAGTGGAAATTATAAAGCGGTGCGACTGGTCATGGATGGTTTGAAAAATATGGCTTGTGATCCAGGTTTTGTTGATGGCAGGGATGCGATCCTTGCTGCGGATGTTGCGTTGAATAATGGAGAAAACCAATGCTTGCTATGGGAAGTATTTGCCCGCAGAGGTCTTGGCTACAGCGCGGATCAGGGATCACCTTATGATGCAGGCGACCAGGTAGAAGCATTTGATTTACCACCTGGCTGTACAGGTAAAATCAATATTGAAAAATCCGTTTCCCCTTTTATACAAGCTGGAGAAGATATCCAGGTAACCATCAACGTTGGAAATTATA
>DASXWI010000076.1:0-2030 GCA_036503755.1 Saprospiraceae bacterium
AACAATACTGGTGTCATACGTATCCGGCCGGCTTCAATGATCGCCTCCTTTACTCCGTATCCATCACTTCGGAGTTTATCTGTAAACTCTACAAGGAGAATTCCATTTCGTACTACGATACCGGCAAGGGCTACTATACCAACCCCCAACATGATCACTACAATATCCATATTGAAAATGGCCATACCCAACAATACACCTATGACAGAAAATATCACCTCGGTCATAATAATGAGGGTTTTACCAATCGAGTTAAATTGAGCTACGAGGATAAGCAGAATAATAAAGACGGAAATCACTAATGATCTACCAAGGAAGTTGATGGCATCAAGCATCTCTGCATCTTCACCGGCAAAACCTATGGTAACACCTTCCTGCTGGGGTAATTGAGCGATAGCTGCTTTAACGGCATTTACGACTTGTGTTTGCTTCGGTTGATACTCTGCCGTAATATTTGATGAAATTGTAACAATACGTTCAAGATCTTTTCTACGCACACCTCCAAATGTATTTGTGTACTTGACATCTGCGAGAGCTCCCATTGGTACTGAACGAAGTACTCCCCCCATATTCATATCCCTGAAGGTAATATTGAGGTCTTCAACCGCATTGATGTTGCTCCGTTGATCTTCTTTCAATCGAATCATCACCGGTATTTCATCTTCCCCATCCCTGAATTTCGTGGCTTCCTTGCCTAAGATGGCGGTACGGAATTCTGAACCGATCTGGATGGTACTTATTCCTTCCCGGTTTGCACGATCGCGGTCAATCTGAATATTAATTTCTGGTTTACTCACGATCAAATCGCTCCTGAGTTCTTCAACACCTGGAATGGCCAATGAATCCAGGTAATGATGCACCAACCTGGATGCAGCAATTAATTGGGTAAAATCATCTCCGACAATTTCAACAGAAATAGGTTTTGGTGTAGGAGGTCCTCCCTGTTCCTGATCCACAACGATTTCAGCACCTGGAATAACTCCTTGTGTTGCTTTCCGGATTTTATCCATGTACTCTTTTGTACTGACGCCTCCACGTTTACTAAATTCTACAAAAGCCACACCCACTTTTCCTTTATTGGAGGTTGCTGCACGGTCAAACTGATCTTCAGATGCACCTAATGCCACATTGCAAATGACTGATTCCACCATCGGGTTATTCGGACCAAGCGTCTCGATGACTTTGGCTTCAATGACCTTGGTCAGTGAATCAGTAACATTGACATCCGTACCAACAGGTAGTGTCATGTAGACAAAAATGAAATTCGGATCTGCTTTAGGAAAAAGAACTATGTTAGATTGACGTGTCATGGTGATCCCACAAGAAGCAAACAACAATACCATCATTCCCACAATTAACTTCCATGGATGGCGCAATGCCCAGGTAAGGAATCCTGCATATCTTTTTTGAATGGAAGGCCATCCATTGACTTGAAACCACTTAACACCTTTTGATAACACAAACCTATATAATACACCAAAGACAATACAGAACATTACAAAATTGCCCATACCAATATTGCCGGACATATAGAATGACAATGTTGTCAGGACAAGCAGAGCATAACCAAATATTTTTCTTCGTTTCTGCTTCTTCGGGTCTCTCACTTTACCCTCACGTACTGGATCACCCATGAACCAAACCGCAAAAACAGGATTGATGACATACGCCACAAGAAGTGAAGCTGTCAGTGTGATAATCACCGTTACCGGTAGGTAATGCATGAATTTTCCAAAAATACCTCCCCAGAACACCAGCGGAAAAAAAGGCGCCAGTGTTGTTGCCGTTCCAGACAATACGGGCAAGAAAACTTCACCTGCTGCTTTTTTAGCGGCTTGTATAATCGTTAGTTTGGGTTCGTCATGATATATCCGGTGCGTATTCTCCATCACCACAATAGCGTCATCTACTACGATACCAAGTGCCAGTAAGAAAGCAAAGAGGACAATGAAATTCAAGGTAAATCCTAATGCCGGAAGCAACATGAAAGCAATACACATGGACAAAGGCACTGATAGAGCCACAAAAAT
>DASXWI010000077.1:0-2609 GCA_036503755.1 Saprospiraceae bacterium
CTTCTGCATTGCCATCTTCACCGTTGCCAATTACATTCTTAGTCACGTTTCTATTTCGAGCGATAGAACCTGCAGTAAAGTACGCATTTGCAGTATTATTATATACATAATGTCCGAACTGACCAGAGAAGTACATTGACATATCAAATGCTTTGTACTTAGCATTTAAGGAAAGACCCATAATCCAGGTTGGCAAAGCTGACTTATCAACGAATTTCTGAACATCACCAATAGGTTGACCAGCATCATCAAATCCACCAAACTCTCTCACAAAATATGAGAATAGAGGACGGTCACCTGCCAACATCTGTGCATAGGCTTCTGTTAAGCCCTGACCATAAATACTTCCAGCTTGTATAAAGTTTCCATAATCTTCGAGCTTATTCTCGTTATGAGAAACGTTTCCACTGATAGTAAAAGAAGCATCTGGCTTATCAATCGCTAAATAAGAAAGTGACAATTCCCAACCTTTATTTTTAACAACAGCATCGAGGTTTGTAAAAATCTGAGTGTTCAGTGCTGGTTGAGGGATCAGGACTTTTAATAACAAGTCAGTTGTTGACTTAGAGTAAACATCAAAAGTACCACTTAGTTTTTCATTGAATAATCCAAAGTCAAAACCGGCACCAATAGTAGTTGTTTCTTCCCATTTCAAATCAGGGTTGATAGATCCCTGCGTTGTGAGGCCCGGTGTACTAATTTCCCTGCCGTCACCAATGGTAACATCCGCATATCTTGCTCTCCTGATAAATTCTCCGTAACCCAATCCATCTTGATTACCCACTAAGCCATAACCAGCTCTCAATTTAAAAGTGCTGAATACATCTGGCATAAAGTCCTCATCGTGCATCTTCCAGGCTACAGCACCTGAAGGGAATACTCCGTATTGGTTATTGGGGCCAAACTTTGAAGATCCATCAACACGTAGTGTAGCAGTAACAATGTACTTATCTGAAAAAGTGAAGTTACCTCTACCAAAGTACGACTGAAGGAAGTCTGTTTGATCATAAAAGTTAGCAGCAATAGCCTGAAGGGTAACTCCAGCTGGTCTTGCAAGACCTGTGGTTTGAGACAACGTTCCATCACCACCGAAATCAATACCACTTACAAACATTCCAGGAGCGCCTGCATCTGGAGGTTTAATCAGATTTGATACACCCCAGTTGTTATAATCATCGTATAGTTCAGAAGCCACTGCATCCGCGGCATCAAAAGAATTTCTCAAATCAGATTCCATCTTGTCAAATGACGTGAAGTCAGGAAACCCTTTTCCAGCATACCAGAACCACTCATTGTGGAAGCTTTGGTAAGAATAGCCACCAACAGCCTCAATATTTACATTTCCTATTTTCTTATTGTAGGAAAGAGTTAACTCTACAAGGTTGTTCAAATTTTTATTTTCATTAATCTGACCTTGTCCGTAGTCGGTAATTCCATTACCTGTATTTCTAATTTTACCACTAATAAGCGCTACTCTTTCAGCCTTAGCCCAATCCAAACCATAGGTGGCTTTTGCTGTAAGGGCGCTGTTGATTTTGTAAGAAGCTGACAAATTATTCAGGAATCGATTTGTAACCCCTGTACTATGATAGTACTTCAGCAAGTTGGCAGGACTTCGTTGACCTTGAGGGTCAAAATCAGGATCAGTTGGCCAAGTTGGATTTGCTGAATAAACAGCACCTATCAAATCACCCTGGTATCCCGAATTTCCGCTAAGCGCAGGATCCTGTCTCTTAACATTTGAATACGTTGAAGACAACTCAAGATTCAATTTATTATCCAGGAAAGTTTTGTTTCCGTTTACTCTTCCTGTGATTCTTGTCATTGAAGAGTTCTCAACAACACCGTTCTGATTGTCGTATCCAAATGTAGCTCTGATGGCACCTGTACTGAAACCTTTTGAGTAAGACAGGTTTTGCGTATTTGAAACCGAAGTTCTTGTAAAATAATCTTGCCAATCTGTGTTAGCACCTCCATCAAATGGAGTAGTACCATAACTTGCCACAGCAGCTATAAATTCATCGCGATTTAACAAATCATACTTATTAGCTGGTGAAGCAATGCTGATACTTGAAGCAAGCTCAAACTTTCCTTTACCGCCCTTACCACTTTTTGTTGTAATCAAAACCACACCATTTGCACCCCGTGAACCGTAGATAGCAGCAGCTGATGCATCCTTTAAGATGCTCATGCTTTCAATATCATTTGGGTTGATGAAGTTCATCGGGTTTGCATCCTGCATTGAACCAAATCCAAGATTACCTGATGCAGGTTGAGTACCACCGGCTAACGGAACCCCGTCCACAACAAACAATGGGTTGTTATTAGAACGAATAGAGTTGGTACCTCTAATCCTTAAGTTAACAGCAGCTCCAGGCTCACCACTTGTTGATACAATCTGAACACCAGCCGTCTTACCTTGAATAAGTTGCTCAGGTGAAGAGATCAAACCTCCGTTAAAATCTTCAGAACTAACAGATGCAACAGCACCAGTCGCATCTTTCACTCTTACAGTTCCGTACCCGATAACAACAACTTCAGAAAGAGCTGTCACATCAGACTGCAACGAAACGTTTACAGTAGACTGTGAACCTACAGTAACTTCCTGA
>DASXWI010000078.1:0-1650 GCA_036503755.1 Saprospiraceae bacterium
CTAGCTAACCCCCTTCCACCCAACCTTCACCCCACCTCTGGCGTCTTTCCAATAGCAAAGACTACAGACTCTCTAACTTGAAACAACTCGTTATTCATCCCGGGTCATTTGACCCAATAAAACCAATAGAAAATGAAAGCATCAAAATTAATTTTAGGCCTTTGCCTGGTTGGCCTTTTCACCAATTGCAATACTGAATTCGATTCGAATGATGCAGGATTATATGGGGTGGATACCTATGAGGATCCGTATATATCCGGAGATTCCTACAATGCGGTAGAAGAAAATCCCTTTGTCCAGGTTTCGGATCAACCTGTGTCAACTTTTTCGATCGATGCGGATGGTGCCTCCTATGCGAATGTCCGGAGATATATACAGCAGGATAATCAATTACCTCCTAAGCAAGCTGTGCGTACAGAAGAACTCATCAATTATTTCAACCTGGACTACACCTACACTGATCCTACCCATCCCATCAGCCTCAATGGAGAGGTGAGTCAATGCCCCTGGAATACTGCAAACAAATTAATCCGCATTGGTATAAAAGGAAAACCTATCGCTCAACATGAATTACCTCCATCCAATTTTGTTTTCCTGATCGATGTATCGGGTTCCATGGGTAGTGAGGATAAATTAGAATTGCTAAAAAACGGCTTCAATTATTTTGTAGATGAATTAAAATCGACTGACAAAGTAGCCATCGTAACTTATGCTGGGAATGCAGGCGTCGCTCTAGCATCAACAACTGGCCATAATAAAGCCAAAATAAAGCAAGCGATTGATGCTCTGGGTTCAGGTGGAAGTACAGCCGGTGCCGAAGGTATCATAACGGCTTATCAAATTGCTCAAGCAAACTTTATCGAGGGAGGTAACAACAGAATTATTCTGGGAACAGATGGTGATTTTAACGTGGGACCTTCAAGCCAGGAAGAATTGGTAACGCTTATAGAAGAAAAAAGGGAATTGGGTATCTTTTTAACCGTCCTTGGCGTTGGTCGTGGAAATTTAAACGATGGGGCCTTAGAACAAATAGCCAACAATGGCAATGGAACATATGAATACATTGACAACCTGGAACAATTGCGAAAGGTGTTTATTTATGAATTCAGTAAATTCTTTACAGTCGCAAAGGATGTTAAAGTTCAAGTGGAGTTTAATAGTGATAATGTGGAAGCCTATCGGTTGATTGGCTATGAGAATAGATTATTGAATCAGGAAGATTTTGAAGATGATACTGAAGATGCCGGAGAAATCGGAGCTAATCAGAACATTACTGCGCTTTATGAAATAATACCCAAAAATAACCCTGACTTTAGCACAGTTCCAACATTCTCGATTGATTTCAGGTACAAGAAACCTGACGCGGACAGCAGCATCCCACTTGCATTAGAAATATTTGACGAAGGAAAATCCTTTAATGAGTCTTCTGATTTTATGAAATTCACAGCTGGGATTGCATCCTTTTCAATGTTGATGACTAACTCTACATACAAAGGATCAAGTACGTACAATGATGTTATAAGCTGGCTAGATGCTGCCGATCTGGAAGATGAGTATAACTTTAAATTGGAATTCAGGAGTCTGGTGGAAAAAGCAAAGGGATTTTAAATTAGATACCAGACATCAGATGCCAGACGTCAGACTCGTGGC
>DASXWI010000079.1:0-3308 GCA_036503755.1 Saprospiraceae bacterium
AATCCTGGAGTTGGTGTCCATGTAATGGTAGAAACCAAAGGCACAGCACCATCTTCAGAAGTCAAAGGAAGACCGGAAGCTGGATCACTATTGATCAGAAGTGTTGCTGGGTTGTGTGGGAATGTTGGTGTACTTCCGTTGGTATCTTCTGATGGAACTACCTCAAGTACACCTGCTGTATTCGCAGAAGGCCTTCCTGTAGTAAACCATGAATCAAGTGCAACAGTGTTTTCATCAATCTGGTTAGCGGCTACATTATAACCGTAAAGGTCACCTCTGTCAGCGTGATTCCAGAATGGAGAGGTAGACCTGATCACCAGCGTATCAATTTCACCAGTTCCTGGATTGGTAGCACCAAAAACGGCTTGCAACTCCCAACCTGGCAACATGTCCACATATAACCTGTAGGTAACTGCACCTGCAGGAAGTGGATCCACAGTACCTGGATCGGAATAAGCAATATCCGCAGCATTGGCTACATAGTAAGTCTCCACAGTAACGCCCTGTAAGCCTACCTGAGCCTTGACGACCCCCGCACTAAAGAGGGCCATACATAAAATGATAAATATTTTTCTCATGACAATAGATTTGTTTTTGTTAGGTTTTTGAGGTTTTATTCGCAGGTGGTATTGAATTCTCCAAGGAGCAACAGGAAGTCCGCAGTGGTCGTGCTGCCATCTGTGTTGATGTCTGTAGGGCAAGACAACAATGCACCTTCCAGGCCAATTAATGCGCGTACTGAATAATCATACAACCATGATTTTTCACCGGCTTTGAAGGCACCACGGTAGTTGGCTGGGGTAAAGAAGCCATCCACCGGAGGAAGTGAGGTAGAAGTAATGTCTGCACCTGGAATGAGGTCATGCTTTGTAGTGACTGCATTGGTACTTACGTTCATGTTGTGTAAACCAGAGAAACCTGCAACGGATGCAATAGCCGTATTTCCGTCAGCATTGAATTTGGTATAGTCTGGTCCACTTCCATTAGCACCCGCTACACGTACAGCTTGAGTGGTTCCAATGAAAGTATTGTTTTGAAGAATAAGGGTTCCAGCATTCCATGCAGCATAAGCATCATCATAAGGTACTGGTGCACCTCCACCTGAACCGTCAGCATCTAATGTCCAGGTAGCTGTGTTAGCAAATTGAACACCACGGTTGTAGTTAGAGAAAATACAGTTCTTGATTTCGCCTCTTACTGCTTCTTTGAATTCAATACCTTGATTCTGGTCAACTGCAGTGGTACCATTGATGGATTTAAAACCAATCATTGTAGCATTGTACAATTTTGGGCTACCTCCAAATGTTCCAACGTTGTTGTCCATACCATCTGCTTCAAAACCATTATCACCCCCTGGAGAAGTGATGGAATCCGTTTTAACTACGCATAAAAACTGGCATTTACCGTTGTAACCAAGGTCATAGTCGATTCCATCATCATCATTGAACATGATAGAAGCGTATTTGAGGTTAACAGTACCTCCAAAAAATTCGATGCCGTCATCAGCGTTGGCAACAACTTCAATATGCTGGAGGGTTGTTCCTCTTCCAACAGATCCAAGTGTTAAGCCATTCAATTCATTCGCTGGCGCAACTACGGCACCACCATGCCTTATGGATACGAATGTCATGATACCGGAGTTATCATTGTCATCCGCAGTACCTAGTGGCATGCCATGAAGATTTTCAGGAGTTGCTGCAGGGAATCCTTCGATAAAGCCAACACCATCTGTAGCTGTAGAAAGACCACCGGTTCCGGCTTTGAGGTTATTCTTAGCTCTTCCGAGAAGAACTACACCACCCCATTTTCCCCTGTTGTTGATCCCATAAGAGCCGTTCAATGGATCATCCGTAGAAGTAAACACAATAGGACACTCGCGTGTACCTGGGGCGAATATTTTACCACCTCTTGCTACGATGAGTGCATTCTGATCGGAACTACCACCTCCAACGAAAGGAGCTTTGATAGCCGTACCAGGAGCAATGGTAATTGATTTACCGTTTGTAACGTAGATTTTGTCATTCAGGATGTAAAGTGTATCACAAGACAAAACGGTATTGTTTGCTATGAGCAAACCATTCGCGTCAGCCTTGAGTGACATGTTTACAGTAGGTCTTGTAGCAACGGGAGGACACCCACAAGCCTGCCCAAGATTAGCCTGCGCATTTGCGGAGACTGATAACCCAATGGCAAAGAAAGCCAATGAGAAACGTAAGCGTTTCACTAACATAATGGTAAATTTTTAGGTTAAAGAAATAGATTTTTGAATGCCACAAAAGTATTCGCCCAGTATTACCTCACATCATTTTGGTGGTCATAAAATGGTAAAATCAACAGGTCATAACGGATTATATTTTTACATATCTGATACCTGCATTCACAAGACATTACACATTTGATACACTAAATTTTACCTCCGTAAAAACCATTCAGGAACCATTGCACGAATGCACCATGATCGAATAAAGGCAAGAAATAAAATCAGCAGGTGTGCAAATATTTGCTCATAATAAAAATGCCATCAAAGCCTATAAAAACCAGATCCGGAATTAATTCTTAACACAACGAATGCTGAATCCGTAGTTCGGTTCGGCATTGTATCGGAAGATGCCGGACTTTTTATAGTCCAGTGACCTGAACCAACCATATCCATTTGATTTTGTAGACGTCCACCAAAATTCGCTGTGACGCAGTGGCGGAATTCCCCACTCACCATTGAAGACACGACAACTACTTCCCAATGCAGAAAAACCTGTAGTATTCGTCCCCCAAACATCTTCAAATTCTACCCAACCAGTTGTGCCAGTAGTTTCAATTTTAAGTTGATCTCCCTGGTCTGTTCCTCTCCAATTGGTTTCATCAAGTTCTGATACCGACATACCAAGATATTCTTCAAGGATTTTCCAGTCTTCATCTGTTGGTACATGCCAACCGTAAGGGGCAATATTCTTATCGGATTCTATAGTGTGAAAATTATATAACAAACCAGTGCTACTGCCATTATTATTAAATGAACAGTACCCTGGTGCTATTGCATTGCTCCATGCTTCGCTATCCCGCAATTCAGATATGAGTTCACCATTGGAAAATCTTTTCACCTTAAGGTTTTCGGCCATCCACCATTGATTCCCAATCTTCACTGTGGTGTAATTATTTCCTTCAATGTCAACAACATTGCCAGTCTCCATGATTGGTGCGATATCTTTTTGATCATCACAACCCAACATGATGAAAAATATGGACAGGAAAATAAGGCTCACCATTACTGTTGATTTCTTCACCGCAATTACAGTTTAACAAATGAACGA